>CAIYFP010000190.1 GCA_903925515.1 uncultured Verrucomicrobiota bacterium | reverse complement strand
GCGCTGTTTGACGGGGCGGATCCCAACGGGAGCACGGCGGGGCGACGCACCACGACGGTGCCGACGCAGGCGTTGTACTTCATGAACGACCCGTTCGTGCACGCGGCGGCGGGGCGGTTGGCGTCGCGAGCGATGGGCGCGGCGCCGGATGACGCGGGCCGGGTGGAGGCCGTGTACCGGATGGCGCTGGGGCGTTCGCCGACATCCGGGGAACGGGAGGAGGGGATACGGTTCCTTGGGGATGCGCGGGTGCGGGGCGAGGGTGCGTTGGCGTCGCTGGCGCGGGTGATGTTCGCGAGCAACGAGTTTTTGACGGTGGATTGAGGCTAAACACGGCCGTTGAAGAGGGCTGCAAGGCAAGGAAACGGCTGTCCTGGCAAGGCAATGAGGCCTGGAGCGGTCCATTCCAACCTCACCTGCGGGGTGAGGTCTTGGATGGATTCCACCGGGCCACATTGCCTTGATGGGGCGGCCAGCCTTGAAGCCCGCGTTGGCTGCCGTTTTTAGGGTGCGAGGAGGGCAAGGTTTCCCTTGCGGGTGGACGTTGGCTTGAGGGTGGTCCCGGGGTGATTTCGGGGTCGTACCGCAGCTGGGGCTTCCCGCGCCATGGGGCGCGTCGGCGTCATCGGGGGCCTGGCGGGACGGATTGGTGAAGGAAGCGGGTCATGGTGTCGCGGAGGTGAACGGTGGTGCCCTCGCCCTCGCTGATGGAGTGGGAGCGGTTGGGATAGGCCATCATCTGGAAGGGCTTCTTGTGGCGGATGAGGGTGTCGATGAGCTCCTCGAAGCCTTGGTAATGGCAGTTGTCGTCGCCGGTGCCGTGGATGAGCAGGAGTTGGCCCTTGAGGTTCTGGGCGAAGTGAACGGGGGAACCGTCGCGGTAGGCGTCGGTGTTGTCGGAGGGAAGCCCCATGTAGCGTTCCTGGTAGATGGTGTCGTACTGGCGCATGTCCGGGACGGCGGCGACGGCGATGCCGGCATGATAGAGGTCGGGGTGACGGAAGAGGGCGTTGAGGGTCATGGAACCGCCGCCGCTCCAGCCCCAGATGGCGACGCGGGACGGGTCCAGCTCGGGATGGGTGGCGAGGAGCTTGCGGAGGGCGTCGGCTTGGTCGCCGGAGGCCAGGACGCCGACCTTGCGATGGATGGACTTGCTCCATGCGCGGCCGCGCGGTGCGGCGGTGCCGCGGTTGTCGATGCTGAGGACGACGTAGCCTTGCTGGGCGAGCATGAGGTGCCAGAGGAGGTTCTTGCCGCCCCATGCGTCGCGGACGGTGGAGCCGGCCGGCTCGCCATAGACATGGACGAGGACGGGGTACTTGCTGCCGGGCTGGAGCTTGGCGGGCTGGATGCGCCATGCGTCGAGGACGAGGTCGTTGGTGAGCGTGACGCGGAGGAAGTCGGCGGCGGGAAGATCGAGCTTGGCGAGGTTGTCCTTGAGCTTCTTGTTGTCGGCGAGGACGCGGAGGGATTGGTGGTCGGGGAGGGTGATGAGCTCGGTGACGGGCGGCGTGAGGAAGGTGGAATGGGTGTGAAACGCCCAGCGGCCGTCATGGGAGACGGAATAGGAATGGGAGCCGGCGAGCTTCGCGGGGGTGATGCGGCGAAGGTGTTGGCCGTCGAGGTCGATGCGGTGGAGGAAGCGTTGGGTGGGATCGGAGGGGGAGGCGACGAAGTACAGGTGCTTGTGGGCCTCGTCGAGGTGGACGAACTCGGTGACGTCGTAGTCGCCCTTGGTGACGGTGCGGGGCTTGGGGTCGTCGGTGGAGGCGAGGTGAAGGTGACGCCATCCGTCGCGCTGGGACCAGAAGAGGAAGCGTTTGCCGTCCTTGAACCAGACGGGGTGATGGTCGGAATCGACCCATGCGTCGTCGCGGTCGAGGAGGAGCTGGCGCGCGGCGCCGGAGACGGGGTTGGCGAGGAAGACGCGGTTGGTGTCCTGGGCGCGGTTGAGCTGCTGGAGGAAGACCTCGCTGGAGCCTGCGGGCCAATGGAGGTCAAAGAGGTAGTGCTCGCGAGGATGGCCGGGGACGTCGAGCCAGCGGGTCTGGAGGGAGGCGAGGTCGATGACGCCAATGCGGCAGGCGGAGTTGAGGTCGCCGGTCTTGGGGTAGGGAATCCATTGCACGTTGGGGTAGAGACCGTCGGTGTTGTTCACGAGGGGGACTTGGCGGACGTCCTCGGTGTCGAGTTGCCAGAAGGCGATGCGGGAGCCGTCGGGGGAGAAGCGGAAGCCGTCGCGCAGGCCGAATTCCTCCTCGTAGGCCCAGTCGAACGTGCCGGAGATGAGGTGCGGGGAGGAGTGGGTGGTGAGGGCGGTGATGACGTGGGTGCGGAGGTCTTCGAGGTACAGGTTGCGGTCCCGGACGTAGGCGACATGGCGGGCATCGGGCGAGAACTTGGCGAACATGAGGCTGGAGGGCGGGGCGTCGCCGCCGAGCTTGGAGAGCTCGCGGCTGGAGCGGTCGAGGACCCAGTAGTCGCCGCGGCTGTTCGTGCGCCAGACGCGTTTGGACTGGGTGAAGACGAGGAGCCGTGAGCGGTCCTCGGACCATGCATGGTCGTCGAGGGATAGGGGCGCGGATTGGCCGGGGGGGATGAGGTCGCGGGAGGGGACGAGAACGTGGGTGGCGCCGGTGGCGGGGTCATGGCGGACGATGTCCTTGCCGGGGGCGCCGTCCCTTGCGGGCTCGAGGGTGGTGTAGAAGGGCTCGTTGGGGAGCCAACGGCCCTGGAAGGAGTCGCTGTTGAGGGAGTCTGAGTCGAAGATCTGGGGGATGGAGAGGAGGGTGGACGGGGTGGACGGGGTGGACCGAGTGGACGGGGTGGACCGAGTGGACTGGGTGGACGCGAGGGTGGACGCGAGGGTGGCGAGGGTGGCGAGGGTGGCGAGGAGGGGGGTGGGGTGTTTCATGGGGGACGGGGTTGGCGAGGGTGAGGTGGAGGGTTGGGGTCAGGGCTTGAAGACGCCGGGGAGGGGCGGGGCGCTTCGGGGTGAGAAGGCGTTGAAGTCATGGCCGACGGCGGCGGCGACGGTGGCGGCGACCTGGGCTTGGAGAGCGAGGGGGGTGTTGGAGCGTTCGCCGAGGGGCGGGGTGTCCGGGCCGAGGATGGCGACCCACATGGAGGCGGAGGCTGCAATCTCGGCGCCGTGGTTCTTCCATGCGACGGGACCGGGGCCGCGGCCGTGGTCGGTGGTGACGACGAGGGTGGTGTTGTCCTTGAGGGCTGGGAGGGACTGGCAGGCGAGCCAGAGGCGGGAGAGGCAGCGGTCGAACTCATGGGCGGCGCGGAGGTAGCGGTCGTAGGCGCCCTCATGGGCCCAGTCGTCGGTCTCGCCGAGGGAGACGTAGAGGGCGCGGGGTTGGTCGCGTTGGAGGGTCACGAGGGCGGCGTGGGAGACGAAGGTGTCGAGGAGGACGCCGGGCCAGACGGTGCGGCCGTGCTGGACGAGGTCGGCATGGGCCGGGGAGATGGCGAGGGGGACGGTGCCGGGCGGGGTGTCGAAGCCGGACCAGACAGGGAACTGGGCACGCGGGGCGTTGAGGATCCACGGGAGGACATCCCAGTTGCAGACGGCGGCGACGCGTCCCTTGAAGCCGGGCTGGAGGTGGAGCCATTCGAGGACGTTGGTGTTGGCATTGAGCTTCTTGTCGTTGGAATCGATGGCGGGGTCCGGGATGCCGGTGAGGAACTCGTTGTAGCCTGGGTAGGAGAAGTGGCGGTTGTTGGCGACGCGGACGGGGGAGTTGAGGTCGCGATTGCCCCAGACTTGGCCGTGCGTGGCGACGGTGCCCCAAAGGAAGGGGAGGAGGATTGCCCGACGTTCGGCGGGGGACGGACGCCAATAGGCGGCGCGGGCGGCGTTGGTGTCGGAGATGCCGCCGTAGGCCTTGGAGAGGAGGAGGTCGTCGGCGCCGGAGAAGACCTCCTCGGCGCGGAGGCCGTCGGTGGAGACGAGGATGACATGGCGGTTGCGGCGGGCGAGGGGGTCGCGAGCGAGGGCGAGGGGGGCCATGGGGGCGAGGGCGAAGAAGGCGACGCAGGCGGCCATGAGGGCGCGCGAGGGGAGGACGGAGGGATGGAGGCGCATGCGGGGGATGTTGGGGGAGTGGAAGCGGGGCTTGCCAGCCTTGGATGGGCGGGGTTGGTTGTGGGGATGGAAGCGCGAGCGCGAGGATGGGCAGGGATGGTGTTGGGAGTGGCGTTGTGGGCGGGGCTTGGGACCGGATGCACGACGGTGCCGGTGACGGGTCGGACGCAGTTCAACGTGATGCCGGAGTCGCAGGAGATGCAGCTTGGGTTCTCGGAGTTCGAGAAGATGAAGAGGCAGGTACCGGTGTCGAAGGATGCGGCGGCGCGGGCGATGGTGGAGCGGGTGGGGCGGCGGATCGCGGAGGTGGCGGGGCCGGACATGCCGAACGCGCAATGGGAGTTCGTGGTGTTCGAGTCGAAGGAGGCGAACGCGTTTTGCCTGCCTGGGGGGAAGGTGGGAATCTACACGGGGATCTTGCCGATCACGAGGGACGAGGCGGGGTTGGCGACGGTGATGGGGCACGAGGTGGCGCATGCGGTGGCGCGGCACGGGGGGGAGCGGATCACGGCGGCGATGGGGTTGCAGGCCTTGGGGGTTGGGGTGGGGGTGGCGGCGAGGGAGTCGAAGTATCGTGAGTTGATCGGGGCGGGTTATGGAATGGGTTCGCAATTGCTGGTGGCGTTGCCGCACAGCCGATCGACGGAGGCGGAGGCGGACGAGATTGGGCTGCAGTACATGGCGCGTGCGGGGTATCCACCGGATGCGGCGATTGGTTTTTGGCAGCGGTTCGGGGACTACAACCGGGCGCGTGGCGGGGACACGGCATGGTTCCTGAGGACGCATCCGACGGACCAGCAGCGGGTGGAGAATCTCCGGCGGTTGCTGCCGAAGGCCCAGGCATTGTATCGTCCCCGGCCATGAAACGAGAGCGCGCGGGTTTGGCGGTTTGCGTTGCGGCCATTTTGGTGATGGCGGCGGCGGCGACGGGATGCAGGACCGGAGGGAGCGGCGGGAACGCGGGGACCAGCACGGGGTTGCCGTACCGGCCGCCCGGAACGCCGACGTATTCGGAGGTGCCACCGGGATTCCGGACGTTCCCGGCGGCCGAGCCGTTGGGGAAATAGGGGATGACGGGGAATTGGGGCGAGGACATGGGGAAGGGATGGAAGATTCTCGGCGTGGTTTGCCTTGCGGCATGGGGCACGGGTTGTGCGACCCGGGGCGGGCCCGGGACGAGCACGGGGCTTCCGTATCGACCGACGGGGCCGTTTGAACCGGCCCGGGTTGAGGTGCCGCGGGCATGGCGCCCGGCGCAGTTGGGGCCGGTGTCGCGCGGGGGGGCGGTGCCGGCCGGGCAACGATCGACGGCGACGGACTGGCGGGTGGGCGGTGCGCGGTGGCTTGGGGTGCCGTACCGGGTCGGCGGGATGGGTCGGGCGGGGATGGATTGCTCGGGGTTGGCGAGGTTGATGTACCGGGACGTGGTGGGGGTTGAGGTGCCACGCACGACGGTGTCGCTTTGGTCCGGGGGCAAGGATGTTCGGCCCCACGACGTGCGGCCGGGCGACCTTGTGTTCTTCAGCCGGTCCGCGACGGGGGATGGGGTGAGCCATGTGGGCGTGGCGGTTGGGGATGGTGAGTTCATCCATGCGAGCACGTCGCGCGGCGTGCGCTACGACCGGATGGATGCGAAGCACTGGCAGGAGCGGTGGGTGGGGGTGCGGCGTTGGGCGGAATGAGGGTGGGTTGGGCGGGGTGAAGAAACGAGAAGGAGGCCGGGGTAGCCGGCCTCCCTTGTTTTTCCGGGGTGAGGGGTTGGCGCGGCGCGGGATGCCGCGGTGGATGGGGGATCAGGCGAGGATTCGTTCGAGAAGCTGGTTCATGCGTTGGATCATGGGGCGTGGGTCTTCGAGGAGTCCGGCGGCCATGCGCGCGTTGTCGAGGAGTTGCGCGGCGGCCTTGGATGCGAGGTCGGCGTCCTTGTGGCGCATGCCTTCGAGACGGGAGACGAGCGGGTGGCGGGGGTTGATTTCGAGGTCGGGGCTGGAGGGCGGGGCGTCCTTCCGGTCGCGGTTCATGGCCTTGAGGGTGCGGCGCATGGTGGCGGTCATGAAGCCGTCCGAATCGACCGCGATGACGGGGCTGGTGGCGAGGCGCTTGGAGACGCGGACCTCGCTGACGGCGTCGGCGAGGGTGGACTTGAGCCATTCGGCGAGTGCGGAAGCCTGCTCGGGGGAGAGGTGGCCCTCGGCGGGGTCGGGCAGTGGGACTTCCAGTTCGGCCTTCTCGGCGGCCACGATCTTCTTGCCGTCGAACTCGCCAACGCGGTCGAGGACGAACTCGTCGGCGGGGTCGGTGAGGACGAGGACCTCGAGGTTGCGGGCGGCGAAGACCTCGTGCTGGGGGCTGGCGAGGGCGGCTTCGCGGGTGGGGGCGTGGAGGAAGTAGATTTCCTTGTGCTCGGCGGGCATCCGGGAGACGTAGGCGGCGAGGCTGGTGGTCTTGCCGGGCTCGAGGGTGGAGGACTGGAAGCGGAGGAGCTTGCTGAGGGCCTCGTGGTGCTCGTGGTCGGAGAGGATGCCCTCGCGAAGGAACCGGCCGAACTCGGAGTGGAACGAGTCGAAGGCGTCGGGGTCCTTGGTGGCTTCCTCGGCGAGGAACCGGAGGACCTTGGAGGTGAGGGCGCGGTTGAGCTTCCGGAGCAGGGCGGAGTCCTGCATGCGCTCGCGGGAGACGTTGAGGGGAAGGTCCTCGCAATCGACGACGCCCTTGAGGAAGCGGAGCCACTCGGGGAAGAGGCCCTTGGCCTTGGGCTCGATGAGGACCTTGCGGCAATGGAGGTTGACCTCGGAATCGACGCGGGTGAGGCCGAGGGTCTCGAGGTTTTGCTTGGGGACGAAGAGGACGGACTGGATGGCGAGGGGGGCGTCGGCGGTGAAGTGGAGGCGGTAGCGGGGGTCGTCGTTGTCATGGCCGAGGAACTTGTAGAAGGCCTTGTACTCGTCCTCGGTGACGTCGTTTTTGCTGCGCGTCCAGATGGCCTGGACGGCGTTCACGCGGGTGCCGTCCACGTCGATGGGGAAGGAGACGAAGTTGGAATAGCGCTGGACGACGGACTCGATGCGTTCCTTCGCGGCGAACTCCTTGCTGTCGTCCTTGAGCTCGAGGAGGACGGTGGTGCCGCGTGGGAGGTCGGGAGCGGGCTCGATGGAGTAGCCACCGGCGCCCTCGCTGGTCCAACGCCAGCCCGTGGCGTCGGGTTGATGGGAACGGGAGAGCACGGTGACGCGCCGGGCGACCATGAAGGCGGAATAGAACCCGACGCCGAACTGGCCGATGAGGCGGGCGTCGGACTTGGCGCCGTCGGCGAGGGCCCTGAGGAAGGCCTTGGTGCCGGAATGGGCGATGGTGCCGAGGTTTTGGACGAGTTCGTCGCGGGTCATGCCGACGCCGGAGTCGGCGATGGAGAGGGTGCCGGCGTCGGGTTTGGCGGTGATCTGGATGGCCGGGGCGACGTCGGGTTGGTGGATGGCGGAGGTGCCGCCGGACTGGATGAAGCGGAGCTTCTCGCAGGCGTCGGCGGCGTTGGAGACCAACTCTCGGACGAAGACCTCGCGGTCGGTGTAGAGGGAGTGGATGACGATGTCCAAGACCTGTTGGATCTCGGCTTGAAACGCATGGGACTCTTGATTGCTCATGATGGCTACGATGACTGGGCGCGATGGGCCGGGAGGTTGGACCCGGACCGTGCACGCGCGAACCCTTTAGTGTCCCAACACCGCACGCTGTCAAGGTCGCGGGCCGTGCCCTGATCCGCGCGCAACCCGTTCTGGAGTGGCGGGTTGTCGCCTTACCCCGTGCCGACGGAGGGTTGAAACGAAAGGTTTTCCGGGCGTCATGGCGTCATGGCGTGCGGCAAACCCATGCCGCCCCATGCACGGATTCCGGGCTGCATGCAGCCGGGACTTCCTCACGCGAGGACGCAAAGACGCGAAGAATGCGGTCTGATGGATGCCCATGCCGAGGATCATGCCCATCCGCTACGATCGCGTTCTGGCACGCTGCATGCCGAAACTCACTGGGCTGTGGATCCAAGGATTCCCCCCTGTTTGCCCGGGGGGATGGTGCGATGGCGGTCCGGGCGGAGGTTCCTTGCCATGTTGATGTCGCCGCCATGGCCGGTGGCGAACGGGACGAAGCCAAGCCTGCGATACCATCCGATGGCGAGGTGGTTTTCCGGGTGGACGCCGAGGGACACCCGTGCGAACCGGGCGGCGGCGGCGGCGAGGTAGCGGTTGAACAAGGCGTTGCCGAGGCCTTGCTGTCGGAACGCGGGGAACACGGCGATGCCGACCTGAGGCGTGGTGGCGTCCATGAAGGCGCCGCCTGGGTGGGGCGGGAGAAGAAGGCGGCCGAGGATGCCGCCCGCGACCGTGCCATCGGGCGCGACGGCCAGGAAGCCGAGGTCGGCGGGTTGGCTGCCCCAATCCTGCACGTAGGCGGCGATGTGGGGGTTGGACAGGACGGACCGGGGGCGGCGTGGCGAGGTTGGCGGATCCCACAACGCGTCGTAGAGGAGTTCCCAAAGGATGGGTTGGTCCGAGGACGTGGCCTCGCGGATCAGGAAGGATGCGGGTTGCATGAGGGCGGCGTGGGTGCGGGGGGGGTGAGGAGGAACGTTCACAAGTCCAGAAGGTCCCATCGTTCGAGGAACGGGTTGCAAGGGTCCGAGAAGGTGCGGACCGGGTTGTCGGCGTGCCTGCGGCCGTCGCGGCCGGGTTTGTCGAGCCATGCCTTGTGGGTGGACCGTGTGTGATCGGCGACCGCCTTGCTGGGCACGACGTGGAAGGTCGGGCGTTGCGTGGGCTCGCCGAGGGAGACGAAGACGTAGAAGTGGCCGGGGGGAAGCCATGTCCTCGGACTTCTCGTTGAAGATCCACGTGCTGCGGGAGAGCTGGTTGGTCTTGCACTGGATGGTGATGGCGCGGGAGGCGTCGTGGTGGGTTGCGAGGATGTCGATGCCGCGGGTGTTGCGAAGGGAGATGGACGCGATGATGCCGCGCCGGGACAGCTTGGCTGCGACGAAGCACTCGCCGGCCACGCCTGCAAGCAGGGAAGGAATCTTCATGGTGACGTGAGGAGGAGGATGGAGCCGAGGTTAAAGGGGTGTTGAGGCTTGACCTGGATGGGGCGGGATGAGCGGTTCATGGCATGGCAGGAGTTGTGTTGGAAGGGCAGGTCCGGGCGCGGTCGATGTGGACGGTGTCGGCGTGCGTGGCGGCGGCGGTTGTTTCGGTTCCACTGGCCGGGAGCATGCTGGTGGAGGACTGGCATTGGCCGCCGAGAGCGTTCGTGCTGTTGGGCGCGATGGTGTTTGGGATGGCGATGCTTCACCAGTGGGCGTCGCGGCGGCGCGGGGGCGGGGCGTACGCGATCGCGCTGGGGATCGCGCTGGCGCTGTCCTTCGGGGTGCTTTGGTCCACGTTCGTCCACTTCGTGGACACGCAGCGGGCTGCCGCCTTGCACTTTGCGGTGCCGGTGTCGGTGGTCGTGGGCATGGGGATTGCGCGACTGCGACCCGCCGGGATGGGGCGTGCGATGGGGGTGACTGCGGTTGTGCAGTGCGTGACGATGGCGGCGGTGCTGGTCTTGATGAGGGGACGCAAGCCGACGGTGTCGGCATGGACGGCTCAGGAATGGCGCGGGTTGGCGGGGAACCTTGTTTCGGCGGCAATGTTCGGGGCCTCCTCGATGCTGTTCCGGCGTGCGTCGCGTGCTGTAGGGGCACCGTGAGAGGCGAGCCGGGCCGGGGTTGCCGGGGAGCGGGGTCAGGCGAGGAGCTTGTGGACGACCTCGCCGTGGACGTCGGTGAGGCGGTAGTCGCGGCCTTGGAAGCGGAAGGTGAGCTTTTCGTGGTTGAAGCCGAGGAGGTGGAGGAGCGTGGCGTGCAGGTCATGCACATGGACGCGGTCCTTGGTGACGTTGAAGCCGAAGTCGTCGGTTTCGCCGAGGCTGAGGCCGGGCTTCACGCCGCCGCCTGCGAGCCAGTAGGTGAAGGCCTGGGGATGGTGGTCGCGCCCGAGGGAGCGGCCGAGCTCGGCG
>CAIYFP010000189.1 GCA_903925515.1 uncultured Verrucomicrobiota bacterium | reverse complement strand
CCTTGGCCAGCTTCGTCGCCATCGCAGCCATGGCGATTTTCGCCAACTCCGCGAACGCGGGGGCGTCCGTCGCGGCGATATAGGCCAAGACCTTGCGGTCCAGCGCCACGTTCGCCGCCTTCAAGCCCTCCATGAAGCGGCTGTAGGTCGTGCCGGCGGCGCGTGCCGCCGCGTTGATCCGGGCCTGCCAGAGCGCGCGATAGTTCCGCTTCTTCGTCTTCCGGTCCCGGAACGAATACACCATGCCGTGGTACACGGCGTCCTTGGCGTACCGGTAGAGCTTGGAACGGCGCATCCGGAAGCCGGACGCGCGTGCGATCATCTTCTTGCGGCGCTTTCGGGATGCCGCGGCGTTGGTAACACGCATGGGATTTTATTGGATTGGTTTGAAAACAGGGCGGCAGCCCGGCCGGCTCATTCAGTGCGAGAAAGGCAGGTTCGCCTTGATGCGGTACACGTCCGTCGGGTGCACCTCCTTCACCTCGCCCAGCGCACGCCGACGCTTGGCGGACTTGCCGGACAGCAGGTGGCGCTTGCCGGCGTGCCTCGTCAGCACCTTGCCGGTCGCGGTGATCTTGAACCGCTTGGCCACGGACTTCTTGGTCTTGATACCCTTCGGACGACGCATATTCGCTTCCTTGAATTACAAAAGGAGTGCCGAGGATATGGAGGTCGCCCCGCCGAGCAAGGCTGTTTTTGGGAAAGTTCGGCGCCCACGACGCCGCCGCGCCCGGGCTCGCCCACGGGGTTGCCCCGAGATTCACCCATGCCGGTGATACCCGGGGCACGCCCCCCAAGGGATAGCCTGACCCCCAACGAGCCTGCGCCGCAGGGTCGGCTTGCTGTTCCAACGACCTTCGGAAAGGACGGTCCATGGCGGATGCCATGCTGCCCCCCCCGAAGGCCTGTCGGGGAGCCGACCCCGTGGGTTCGCCACAGATCCGTCAGCAAAAGATCGCACCTTGAAGACCCCCACGCATCCACTCCCGAGGTTGGCCATCGCCGCCGCATGTCTCATCCCCGCAATCCACGGGCACGCCCAGATGATGCTCACCTTGGCCGAGGTCGGCCCCGACATCCAAATGACCCTCAGTGGCTCGATCGACCTCTCCAAGCTGGGCTATGCAGGCCCCTTGATCGTGCCAGACGATCTAGCCGCAGGCGGGACGCTGCAGGCGCGCGATGTTCCCCAAGCTAAATTCATCGCAGGCTACTGGGCACCCCAGGCCGGCACGTTTGACGTGTACCAGGCGAACTCGCTCGCGAACAACAACTGGGTACCGGGAACCTTCGGGTTAATCAACACCGACGTCTCGAACCTCGGTGGCGGCTCCCTCGATCACATCTCCATGGCAGCCATCACCTTTAAGGGGCAGCCCGTCGAGGGCATTGGCCTCTTCCAAGCAGTCGTCGATCCCAACTACCAGTCCGGCGCAACCCTTGTGCCGATGACGGCGATGTTCCGGGGCGAGTCGTTTGCCAGCCTCGGCATCACCCCGGGGTCGGTCACCTACCTTCTCGGCGTTTACGACGGGAGCACCTTCACCCCCAATGGCGCCACCTTCGTCGTCACGGCCGTGCCCGAGCCGTCCTGGAGACAATGGGGTCACATCTAAAGCTTTGACATTCGCTTTCTGCGCCGCTGCTCCGAAACATTCGGGGAGCTCTGGAAGGCGGCCGGGAACCCACGCCGACCTTCACCCTTGCGGGGGATGTTTTGCCCGCAATTGCCTCGGTTGCTGGCAGGGTTCCCTCATTGGGGCTTGGGTACGGCCGAGACTGCAATGTTCGCGTCTTGGCGGCATGGCGCGAGGGATTCCCGGCTTCCTCACCCGCGGGATCGCCGAACGAGACGCTGGTTTTTTTGATCACACGAAAACACGAGGGCACGAAGAGATCCTGCCGGGTCCACTGCGCGGGCCGATAACCGGGCACTCAAAAGCCGTTTGCGCGGGGATCAGGGTCCCCCCCCAAATCCACGCGCAAGGAGGACGGAAGCTCCCGATCCTCAAGCCGGCGAGTTGCGGCAGGCGGCGTGCCAACACGTGATGGTGGCGGATGGGCGACCGCGGCATGGGCGCGGGTGGCCACATCCCAAGTGATCCCGGCGTCCATCTGCCATGAAGCCGGAGGCTTCCCAGCGTGTAGCCGGTGGTCGAGGAGCGAAGCGACGACACCACCGGGGACCCACGCGAAGGTGGACCCCGGCATCCCGGCAGGGATGCCAGCGCCGCGGGCGGGACTGGGCTGGCACCCCTCCAGGG
>CAIYFP010000188.1 GCA_903925515.1 uncultured Verrucomicrobiota bacterium | reverse complement strand
GGGTCTGCTCGTCCCTCGCGCCTCGTTGGACACGAAAATCCCTCGCGGCGAAACACCAGCCATTTGGGAGACACGACACTAGCAAGGCCGCGGCATCCTCTCCAATCCACGCCGTGCCCTCGGCCGGGCCGGGCCGATCCTTTCGCCCTGCCGCGGGCCTTGGACGCGGACGGTCATGGGTCGGCTGGGATGTCTTGTCCTCGGGATGTCGTCAGTCCGGCTGAAGTTCCCTCGGCGAGGATGATTCGGTTGGATCGGTCGTGCTTGCGCGATCTGCCCCAGGAAACCCCTCGTCCTTCTTTCGCCACGGCCTCCCGCCTCGCTCACTCCTCGGCTTGCCGAAGCATCGGCTTCGCAATCGCTTCCCTCCCGGCGGCCGCGTGAGGGCACCTGGCCGACGGAACGGGCCATGCCTTGGGCTCCCACCCAATCCACGCGCAAGGACGACGGAAGCTCTCGATCCACAAGCAGGTGAGTGGCGGCAGGCTGCGTGCCAGCACGGCATCGTGGCGGATGGGCGACCGCGGCATGGGCGCGGGTGGCCACATCCCAGGTGGCCTCGGCGTCCATCTGCCATGAAGCCGGAGGCTTCCCAGCTTGTAGCCGGTGGTCGAGAAGCGAAGCGACGACACCACCGGGGACCCGCGCGAACGTGACCCCCCGCATCCCGGCAGGGATGCCAGCCCCGGGGGCGGGACTGCCGCGAAACCTTCGGCTTCGAGCAAGGGATCCCATGCGGTCGGTCCTTCGAGGGGCCAAGTCGTCATTCCCCTGCATGGGGATGCCCGGGCTTTTGGGAGAGGGTGAACGGATGGGGCCCTTGGGATCCATCCGCTGGCCACTCCGTCCGCGTCCAAGGCCGGCGCCGTGAACCAAAAAACGTCTCGCGTGGGGATTCAGGGCTCCCCTGGGGGCTTGACCGATCCCCACACCCACCGCCGTGTTGAGCTCAAGCCACCGCAGCCATGGCTTGATCCGATACGACCCGCGCTCAAGCCCGGAACACGCCGCTTGAAGCAGGAACACTCGCGCCTTCAAGCCCCGAAGCGATCCTTTGAGCCCGCGCGCTTCCGGCCTCTACCGACGGCCCCCGGCCTTGAACAGGAACGATTCCGCAAGCGGGCCGGGTCGTTCGCACGCTTCCAAACGCCAGCCCATGCTCCGCGGCCCGGGGAACCTTGGGGCCGGATCGTCCGTCGGTTGCACCGGGGTTCCCCGGAAATCGAGGGGCTCGAGGCCACGTTTGCAGTCCCAGCCGCATGGAAAACCGGGTGGAGCCGCAGCACGGGTTGGAGGATCGGCTTGCGTCGCATCCGGACGCCGTCGGGGAGGAGCGTGGCCCGCGTGGCGAAGGAGCGTGCGATGCTGGATCGGCAGATGACGCGGTTGACGGAGGAGCTTGCGAGGTTGGACCGAGAGCCTTGGGGCGAGCGCGAGGAAGCTTGTGGATGCGGTGGGCCCGATCGGGTCGATGGACGAGGGCGTGCGGGTACAGCATGGGGCGCGTGAGGTGAGGTGAGGTGACCCCAAACCTGCGGGCGGTGGCGAAGCCCAAGGCGGACCCGGCGCAGTTGCGGCCTTGCCTTGGGCTACGCCGGCGAAAGGGATCGCGGCTGCCGGGAAACCCCGGCCAATCCGGTGGAACAGGCCGAACGGTTGCGAAACATGGGTTCGAAAAAAAGACACCCCGATCTTGCGACCGAAGCCGAAGACCGGGGTGTCCGAATCAAACCGGGTAGCCAGTCAGAGGATGACCGTACTCCCCGGGGAATTTTCAGGAATAGTTCAGTAGGATTATGTGGAGATTCCAAGGAACTGAACAACGGCCCCTTGGAAAGCTGTTGGTGAACCCGCGCCGCTTGCGCAACGCGCAAATCAGGCACCAGTCACCGAAAACGACCTCCTACTTCAAAAAGAACGTGCTGAAGTCACGAATCGTGAACCGCAGCGATTGATGGAGCCAGAGTGCCCTCGGTCCACGCTTTGTCCAACAAGTTTCTAGCAATTGTTTCCGCAGGGGAGGCCATGCGCCATGGCAAGCCGGACCTTTGCCGGGCCGATCCACTTGGGGCGGTCGTGCTTGCTGGGTCCTCTTCCGCAGGGGCTTTGGCCGTGGAATGTCGCGGGCATCGCCCGTTCCGAGCCTCGCGCCCCCTGCTTTGGGAAGGAATCGGCTTCGCAACCCCTTCCCTCCTGGTTGCATCGTTCGGCTCAGGGACTTGGACCTCGGGCCTTCGAATGCTCGGGACCCTTTGGAGGTGGCGCGAAGAGTTCCCTCAGCACGCTGGTGGGCTTCAGGAAAATCATCACAAAGCGCGGGATGTAGCGCGGCTCGGGCAAGGGGTTGCCGAGGGTGCCCTTCACCTCGTACTCAAACAGCTTCGTGACCGGGGACAACGCAAGGCTCAGGAGCTGGCCGATCAGGGGTGCGTCGCGGAACAACTCCGCCTGCATCGTCGCGTCCAGCTTGCCCCCGAGGTCCACCGTGCCGCCGTAGGCAAGGCGCATGGCGGCGGACCGCATCTCAAGGTCCTTCGTCCGGATCACTCCGTTGGTTAGCACGTACGAGGCCGTGCCCGAGGTGAACCGCGCCTGGCCGAGCCCCGGCGAGATGGCGTCCAGCAACGGCGAGAAGAAGCCGAAGACCGGCAACCCCCAAAGGTAGCCGTCGCGCATCGCCACCGTCCCCTCCCCGTTCACCGTCCCGGGGTCGCTTGTTCGTCCGGACGTCACCTTTCCGTGTCCCGAGACGATGCCCTCAAGCCGGTTGGTGCCTTGCCATGTATCCGCGAGGAAGTCCCGCAGGGCCACGTTGGTGAGCGCAAGGTCCAGCTTGTAGCCGGCGTCGCGGGCGGGCCCGCTCCAGTCGAAGTCCATGCTGCCTCCCAGGTCGCCCCCATAGAACCCCGCCCGCAACCCCTCGATCCGCAGCGTGTCCCCCACCAAGCGGACGCCCGCCGTCACCGGCGTCGCACGCAGCCTCCACCACGCGAACTCGTCGGCCGTGATGTCGAACCGGATGTCCGTGCCTTCACCGCCCCGCACGTGGACCACGCCGTTCACGAGCGACCTCGGGGGCTTCGCGAAGCGATAGGGCTCCATCGTCTTGGCGGTCTTCGGCCCGATGATCCGCGTCACGCGCCACACCGGGATCGTTGCCCGCGCATTGGTGAACGACAGGAGCATCGACCCCGTGTCGAACGTGGCGCCCGGCACGAGGACGTCCCCGTCCGAACGCGCCCGCACGTTGGCGAACGCCAGCACCCGGTTCGTGAACGTCACGTCGCCGTCCGCCCATTCGATGGGCTCGCCGCGGACCACCATGTTGGTCGCCGTCACGTGTGCCCGCACCCCCACGAGCTCCGGCGAGCCCCACCGGCCCCATGCCTCGCCCGTGATCCGCGGCGGCGCCGGGCTCGTGAACCTTTCCAGCTCGCGCCGTCCCTTTTCGTCCAGCAACGGCCCGATCATCCCGGGCGACAACGCCGACGTGAACGTGAAGTGATAGTCGCGCGTCCGCTCGTCGTTGTCGTACTGGAGCGACGCCTTGCCCTCGGGCCGTACGATCCCAAGCGGCCCAATCCGCCAGACGCGGTTCGTGTACGTGACCCTTCCCGACGCCCGGTCGAAGGGAATGTCCCGGAACCGGACCGGCCCGACGTCCAGCCCGGCATCCAGCGTGAGGCTTGCCAACGTCGCCTCGCGCGTGGGCTTGTCGAAGGCCGACCACCGGGGCAACTGGATGCCCACGGCGCCATGGAAGCGGGGCGGGCGGCCCGTTGGCCATGCGTAGTTCGTCAGTTGAGCCCTTGCCGACGGTGCCAGCCACGGCGCGATCCCGCGCGGGTCGGCGTCCGAGCGCGCGACTGCCGACCCGCGCCGGGAGGACACGTCCATCTCGCCTTCGCCCGTGACCTTGCCCCCGCCGAAGCGTGCCTCGAAGGGCCCGATGTCGAACCACGGCGCGATCCAGGTCCACGCCATCGATGCGCCGTCGAGGCGGACCTTGGGGAGCTCCATGCCATCGGCCTCCATGTTCCCCCATGCGTCGAGGTACGCGAGCCGGCGCAGGTACTCCCATGACGCGTCGGTGGCGGGTGGCCGTGGGTTGGGGGCCATGCCCACATCGAGGCGGACCTCCGCCAGGCCCGTCCATGTCGAGCGGAGGCCCCCAAGGGCCATGTCCACCCGCGCCTCGCGCCAACCCGCCAGCGAATGCTCGGCGTGAAGCTCCATGGCCATCGACGCCATCCCGGCGGTGTTCGTGCCCAGCAAGGCCCGGGCATCGGCGACGTCCAGCCGCGCCATGGAACGGAAGCCCGGCCCGGCCATGCCGATGGCCGCCCATGGCCCCGTTTCCGGCGGCAATCCCCATGGCGCCTCGGCACCCCCGCCCAGCGCCGCGGGCTCCGTGATCCCCTCCGCGTGCACCTTCCCCAGCCCGCCGCGCTCATGGACAAGGTTCGTCCCCTCAAGCCGCCACTTCGCCCGCACGACGCGTTGGCCCGTCGTGTCGGCGTCCAGCTCGGCCGACGCCCGGAGGGATGCCAGCGTTGCGCCGCGGGCCGCAAGGTGGATGGCATCCAGCGTGACGCGGGCGCGGGCCACCGCGGCCGACGTGGCCCCGGGGGGCGACGACCATGAGGCGCGCACGTCCGCCGAGCCCGCCCTCAGCCATGCGTTGGAGATGCCCGCCGCCCGGACCCGTGCCTCCATGCTCGCCCGGGGCGTGCCGCCCATGTCCGCATGGAACTCGACGGTGACCTCGGGCGGCTCGTCGAAGCGCGTGGCATCCATCCACCGGATGGCGCTGCGGACGTGTTCCCGCCAGCGGCCTCCCTCGACGCCGGGGTCGGGCCGCGACGTCCTGCGGCTGGCAATCCAGTTGCCGGCGTTGGTGACGGTGCCCCGGGCGATGAACGTGCCCCGGAGCGCGTGGGCCGACAGCTCGTCGATTCGCAGGGTTTGGGTCCCTTCGAGGGTGACCCGTGCCGAGATGCGGTGGATGGGCAGGGACGCCGTGCCCGGGTCGTCGCCTGCGCCGATGGGGGCCTCGACATGGCCACCCTTGATGACCAGCGCCGTGACTTCCGGCGCCCTCCCCTGAAGCAGCCGCGCCCAGCGAAGCCGCACCTCGACGTCGTCCGCCCGGACCCGCAATCCCGGCCCGTCCGCCGGGACATGGGCGCGCACCTTCTCGGCCACGATGCCGCGCGTGAGGCGCAGGCGGACCCGGTCGAACTCGACGGCCACGCCTCGTTGTCGCAATTGGGCAAGCAAGGGCGCCTTCAGGAAGCCGGGCAGGCCCGCTTGGTGCAACCAGCCCGCGAACGCGACCAGCGCCGACACGGCAAGGACGAGGGACCGACGCAGCCACCGGACCATGCCCGAGCCTCGTCCTCCCGCGTCCTGGTTCGCCTTCATGGCATTCCGAGGAACCGCGCCATGGTGCCGTGCAATTCCTCCGGCATCTCCAGCCGCAACGGCACCGGGTCGTCGTCAAACCATGCCAGCACGATCCGTGTCGCGCCCATGGCCGCGCCGAAGCGCAGCCGAAGCGACCGGACGGGCGCGCCCCCGGCAAGGGCAAGGCGCACCTCATGGTCCACCTCGGCCAGCCTTGCCGACCGTGACACGGCGACCTCGTCCGTGACCACGTACCGCATCGAGTCCCATTGTCCCAGCCGATGCAACGCCTCCTCGACCGCGTCCGGCACCGCCCCGGGAACGGTCCCGGACGCGAGCTTCCATGCCGCGCCATCCCTTGCCCATGCCAGGCTGCGGCCCGCGCGGAGGACCGCCACGGACACCACCTGGGTGGAGGCAAACTTCCATGCGCGCAATTGCCCGGGCGACTCGAGGTTGAAGAGAATCGTCCGCGGCACGGCATAGACCGAGGACTCGTCGGCGCGGCGCGCGTAGAGGAGCGTCCCCACGGGATTGGCGACCTTCCCGACCATGAGATGGGCGACGGTGTTGGTGCCGCGTGACGCGACGAGCTCCCTTGACGGTGCATGGAGGCCGTAGGGGGCGAGGTCCGCGACCACGTCGTTGACGAACTCGGCCACCTCGAGCTGGGACACCGACGACAACAGCAGGTCCACGGCGGCGCGTTCCGCGACGAAGCGCCGGGGTGCCAGCACCAGCCAGTTGGTTCCCTCGCGCCCGAGCACGAACCCGTTGGTGCCGCGCAGCTCCACGCGGTCCACCTCGGGAAGGGTCCCAAAGACGAAGGGGTCCCGGAACTCGACCATCGGCCTTGCAAGGATCGAGAGGTCCTCGGCCATGACCGTGACGACGTTCGTGTGGGCAAGCCTGCGGACGAACCGTTGGTCTGCGGCGCGGGTGGGGGCAGCCCCGACCTGCAGCCGGGCAAGCTCCATCCCGCCCGCCCCGACCGCCAGCTCAGCCTCCGGCGGTTGCAACCCATAGGCGGCCCGGTCGATCACCGGCGCGTCGGTCACGAAGCCCGTGGCGACGACCGTCGCGAGGTGGGCGAGCAATGCCTCGATGCGCTCCCCGTCCGCGCGAGCCGTCAAGGGCTGGCGCAGGCTCCAACGCCGGCCCTCCTTGGTCGCCTCGAAGACAATCTTGCCCCGCGCCGACAAGCTGACGCGGTCCGCCGCCTTGCCCCCGAGGTCCATCAAAACCCGGTCCCGCCACTCGGACCCGTCCGTCGGCAGGACCGAGAGGAAGTTGGTGGGCGCAAGGAACACGCCGTCGGTGCCCACGCGTTGCAGGTAGAATCGATGCCCGCCCGGGGCGACGTCGCCGACGCGCAGGATGACGGGTCCGGTGGACGCATGAAACGTCACGGTGGCATGGGCGGGCTCGAGCCCGAAGGCCTTCAGCCCTTCCGGCTGGGCCGCCACCTCCTGCGCGGTGATCCATGAGGACGGCACCAGGG
>CAIYFP010000187.1 GCA_903925515.1 uncultured Verrucomicrobiota bacterium | reverse complement strand
TGCCGCATCGGGCGTTTCGTGTGCGGATTTTCCAAGGTTAACGTCTATGGGGCGGCCGGCCTACAACCCGGACTGGCCCATTCCAACCTCACCCGCGGGGTGAGGTCTCGGATGGATCCCGCAGGGCCTTTTTGCCTTGATGGGCCGGCCATGTCCCCGCCTTGAAGCCCTCGGGGCATTCCTGTCCCTTTTTCCGCTCGTCCTGCGCATGATGGGAGGACGCCATGGGGCGTTCACCCGGATGGATTTCATGAAGAGCGAGCAGCCCGGTGAGCCGGGCGACGACGCGGCGTTGGCTGAACTGACGCAGGCGTTGGCCGAGGCCGGCCGTGATGCCCACGCGCCCGAGCGGCTCCTGCCCATGGTCTATGGCGAGCTGCGGCGGCTCGCCGCCTCCAAGATGTCCGGCGAGCCCGCCCACCAAACCTTGCAGCCCACCGCCCTTGTCCATGAGGCATGGCTTCGCATCACCGCCTCCAACGCCATCGTCTGGCAGGGTCGGAACCACTTCTTCGGCGTCGCCGCCGAGGCCATGCGCCGGATCCTCATCGAGCGTGCCCGGCGCCGGGGCGCGGCCAAGCGCGGCGGCGGATGGCAACGTCTTGACCTTGAGCATGTGGACGTGGCGTCGGAGACGCAGGCCGAGACGTTGCTGGCGCTGGACGAGGCCTTGGCGCGGCTGATGGAGGTGGACCCGCGGAGCGGCGAGTTGGTGAAGCTGAGGTTCTTTGGCGGGCTCACCCTCGACGAGGCCGGCGACGTGCTCGGCGTCTCGGGGCGAACCGCCAAGCGTTCATGGGCGTTCGCCCGCGCATGGCTCTATCACGAGATCAGGCGGCTGGAAGGTCCCGCCCCATGAACCCCGGTGACGCCCCCAGTCTTCGCACCCTCTTCGTCGAGGCCATCGAGATCGCCGACGAGGCCGCCCGCGCCGCCTACCTCGACCAGCGATGCGCCGTCGGCACCTCCCTGCGCGCCCAGGTCGATGCCCTCGTCCGAGCCCATGACCTTCCCGGCGGATTCCTTCCCGAGGACCCTCCCGGGCCCATGTCCGGCGGAACCCCATGGCCCGAGGAAGGCCCGGGCACGGTCATCGGACCCTATCGCCTTCGCGAGAAGCTCGGCGAGGGCGGCTGGGGCGTCGTCCATGTCGCCGACCAGCTCGCCCCGGTCCGCCGCACGGTCGCCCTGAAGCTCATCAAGCCCGGCATGGACACCCGCCATGTCCTCGCCCGGTTCGAGCTTGAACGCCGCGCCCTTGCCCTGATGGAGCACCCCAACATCGCCACCGTCCTCGACGCCGGCACCACGGTCCGCGGCCGTCCCTTCTTCGTCATGGAACGGGTGCAGGGCGAGCGCATCACCTCCCATTGCGACCGTCGCCGCCTCGGGCTCGACGCCCGCATCCGCCTCTTCCTCCATGTCTGCAACGCCGTCCAGCATGCCCATCAAAAGGGCGTCATCCATCGCGACCTCAAGCCCTCCAACATCCTCGTCGCCGAGCGCGACGGCGTCGCCATCCCCAAGGTCATCGACTTTGGCATCGCCAAGTCCGTCGCCGGGCCGGACGCCGAGGAAACCGCGTCCCATTCCGCGCAGGCCTTCCTTGGAACGCCCGCCTACGTGAGCCCCGAGCAATTGAATGGCGGCTTCGTGGACACCCGCAGCGACCTCTACAGCCTCGGCGTGCTCCTCTACGAGTTGCTTGCCGGGTCCACCCCCTCGAACACCGCCGAATGGCTCAAGTCCGGCATCGAGACGCTTCGCCGCAACATGGCCATGATGGACCCGCCCTCGCCCAGCCAACGTGTCCAAGGCCGGGCCTCCGCCGACGCGGAACGCGCCGCCGCCGATCGTGCCACGACCCCCACGCGATGGGCGTCCGCATTGCGTGGCGACCTCGACGCCGTCGTGATGAAATGCCTCGAGAAGGACCCGTCACGACGCTACGCGACGGTTCACGAACTGGCCCTCGACCTCGACCGCCACCTCGCGGGCGAGCCTGTCCTTGCACGGCCCGCCGGAACCCTTCGTCGGCTTGGCAAATGGGCCCGGCGCCACCGCGTGCCGGTCGCGGCCGGCGCCGGCGTCGTGATGGCATGGCTGGCGGCGTCGGCCTTCAGCGCGGTGGCATGGCGCCGCGAGGTTTCCGCCCGTGCGGCCGAGTCCGTCCAACGCGACCGGGCCGAGCAAGGCGAGCAGGCGGCCCGCCGAGCCGGCTACCTCGCCGACATGAACCTCGCCCTCGTCGCCCTCGAACGGAACCAGCTCGGCCGCGTCCGCGACATCCTCGCCCGGTCCGCCCCGCCACCCGGCGCCCATGCCCCGGACCTGCGCCATTGGGAATGGCGTTGGCTGCAACGCATGTCGCGCGGCGATGCCATCGACTCCTTCGATTCCCCCGGCCGCGCCGTGCTCGCCATGGTCGTCACGCGGGACGGCCACGGCGTGATGCGCGACGCGGACGGCGCCGTTCACGTCCATTCATGGAACCCGGGGGCAACGCCCTCGACGATCCATGCCGGCGGTGCACCCCGCGCCTTGGCGGTGTCCGAGGACGGCCAGCTTGTGGCATGGGCTCGACGGGGCCCCGGCGGGCGCCCCTTCGTGGACGTGTGGAAGGCCGACGCGAGGCAGCAGGTCCTCTCAAGGCCCGTCGAATCCGCGCCGGTCGCCCTCGCCGTTTCGGCCGTGGCCGGACGCCTCGCCCTGTTCCAATCGGATGCCACGGTCCGGTTGCACGACATCGGCACGGGCAAGGAACTGGCCGCGTTTGCCGTTTCTCGTCCCGACGGCATGCACCAGGGCGTCCTTGCCTTTGCCCCGGACGGACGCGTCCTTGCATGGGGCGGCACCGACGGTTGGTTGCACCTGCTCGATGCCGGGTCGCCCCGCGTTGCGCGTTCATGGGAGGCGTCCAGGGAAGGGATCACCGCGCTGGCCTTTCACCCGGACGGTTCCCGGATCGCCACCGGCGCGGGCTTCTCGGATTCGACCATCCGCGTCTGGGACGTCTCCCATGGCCAGCCATCCGCGCGCATGGAAGGTCATGCGTCATGGGTGTCGGCCCTTGCATGGTCCCCCGACGGCCGCCGCCTCGCCAGCGCCAGCGCGGACCAAACCGTCCGCATCCACGACATGGGACCGGGCGGGACCGAGGTGGCCCCCGCCGTTCAACCCCCGCCCCTTCGCGGGCATCGGGATGCCGTCCATGCGTTGGCATGGTCGCCCGATGGCCAGCGCCTCCACTCCGGGGGCATGGACGGGCGCGTGTTGTCATGGGACCCGGCACGGGAACGGACCGAGGGCGGCCATGAGCTGGCCCCGTTGAGCGTGGCCTCGTTCCAGTTCTTGCCCGGTCACGACCAGCTGGTGGCCGCGGGCTGGGATGGCTCGCTCAGCGTGTGTCTCCTCCCTCATGCCGGGCCCATGACCGTCGAATCCATCGGGCGATTCGACGGTTCCTTCGCCGAGGTCGCCCTTTCCGCGGACGGTTCCCGGGTCGGCGTCGGGACCGACACGGGCGTGGTGGAGGTCTGGGACATCCGCAGGCGCCGGCGGCTTGTGCGAGGCCAGGCCGGGAAGTCCGTGCCGGTGCTCTTGCGACACCAACGCGAGGCCGACGCATGGTGGGTGGTGGACGGCGGCGGCGGCGTTCGACGTTGGCGCGCGGACCAACCGATGCCCGAACCCTCATGGAACCTGCCGGGGGACGTGGTGGCCGCGTCGTTGTCGCCCGACTTCACGTCCGTCGCGAGCGTGCATCGCGACGGCTCGTTGCGGCGGTTCCGGGCCGTCGATGGCCGGCGCATGGGCGCGGTGGCCTCCATCACGGGGGCTTGCACCGACGTGCTTCACGCGCCCGACGGGCGAACCCTTGCCACGACGGGCGGGGACGGCGTGGTTCGGCTCTGGGACGCGGGCACGATGGAGCCCAAGTGCCCCTTGCGAGGTCACCTGCAAGGCGCGTGGTCGGCCGCGTTCTCCCCCGACGGCCGCCGCATGGCCACGGGCGGACACGGACGCGAGGCGGTCAAGCTCTGGGACCCCGGGGCGTGTGCGGAAGTGGGGACGCTCCGGGGCGACGGCGCGCGGTTCTTCCGGGTTCGATTCTCGCCGGACGGTCGTTACGTCGCCGCCATCGCACGGGGAGGCGCGTTGCACCTTTGGGAGGCCGACCCGGATACGGCAGGTGGAGGGGCGGCCCACGCTCGACCGTGACCCGCTTCGGGATCGAGAGATTCCCTCCTCCCGAAGCGGGGATAGGGGGCCGGGCACCCCGAAGCGCCCTCCGCGTGGAAAGGTTCCGAAGTCCGGGGTTCCCTTCCGGTGCGGCGCAGGGGTAGCCTTGAGGCATGATCCCCGCAGGCTTTCCCGCCGGAGGCGTGTCCCCGGCCCATGGCGTCAACCGTCGTCGCTTCATCGCGGCCGCCGCTGCGGCGGCCGTTCCCGCGATGCTTCCCTCGAACCTCCTCGCCGATGCCGTGGCGGAAAGGGCGCCCAGCTCGGAGACATGGGCGGCCCAGCTCCATGGCTCGCTCGACGAGTCGCAGCGCAAGGTTCTCTGCCGAGAGTTCGACGACCCGCTCCGCGACAAGGTGGACAACAACTGGATGATCACGGGGCGATCGATCCGCGACGTCCTCCGACCGGACCAGCAGGACCTTGTCCGCCAGATCTTCCGCTCCCTGCACCAACCCGAGCACGCCGACGCCATGATGCGGCAGATGGTGGAGGACTCGGAGGGCAAGGGGTTCGAGGGCGGCACGTCGGTCGCCTTGTTTGGCAAGCCGGGGACGGGCCGGTTCGAGTTTGTCCTGACGGGGCGTCATTGCACGCGGCGCTGCGACGGCGACGCGGTGGCGGGCGCGGCGTTTGGCGGGCCGATCTTCTACGGGCACCAAGCGGGGCCCAAGGACGAGGAGCCGGCAGACCACCCGGGCAACGTGTTTTGGTACCAAGCCATGCGCGCCAACGAGCTGTACCGCGCCCTCGACGGCAAGCAACGTGCCCGCGCGCTCGTGGACGGACGGTCCCGTCCCGAGCGCGCCACCGAGACCGTCCGCCTTTCCAGCAAGCGCGAGGGCCTGCCCGGGCTCCGCGCGGCCGACATGACGGCGGACCAACGCGGCCTGCTCCGCGACGTCATGCGCGACCTCCTCCGGCCCTTCCGCAGGACCGACGCGGAGGAGTCGATGCGGCTCGTGGAGTCGCAGGGGATCGAGAACCTGCACGTGGCGTACTTCCGGCAGCAGGACCTTGGCGGGGACGGAGTGTGGGACGTGTGGCAGGTGGAGGGGCCGCGCATGCTGTGGTATTTCCGGGGGGAACCCCATGTCCATTGCTGGGTCCACATCCGCGACGCGCGGTCATGAACGTGGGATCTCCCCCCGCTCCCATGTCCCATGGGCCCGCCGTCCGCCGCATCCGCGCCGTGCGCAGGGTTCTCGCATGGCTCGTGGTCGTGCTGGGCGTCGGTTGCCGCTCGCCCCATGCGCGCGATGGCGAGGGGGCCCGCTGGTGGAA
This sequence comes from uncultured Verrucomicrobiota bacterium, assembly GCA_903925515.1. Classification (GTDB taxonomy): domain Bacteria; phylum Verrucomicrobiota; class Verrucomicrobiia; order Limisphaerales; family UBA9464; genus UBA6176. Next base: position 7,253 of record CAIYFP010000187.1, on the reverse strand, counting down.
GGGCAACCTCCACACCCACTCGCTCTGGAGCGACGGCGACGACTACCCGGAGATGGTCGCGCTCTGGTACCGGGAGCGCGGCTACCATTTCCTGACCGTCTCGGATCACAACGTGATGCAGTCGGGCGAGCGCTGGCACACCTTGGAATCGACGCGTGGAGGCGGTCCCGTGCTGGATGCCTACAGGGCCGCATGGGGCCCCGACTGGGTGCGGCTCCGGATGAAGGGCACCAACCAGCAGGTCCGGCTGCGGCCGCTCGACGAGTACCGCGGGCGGGTCGAGCAACCCGGCCGCTTCCTGCTCGTCGCGGGCGAGGAGGTCACGGACAGGCACCTCACGGCGCCGTTGCATCTCAACGTCCATAACCTTGCTCGTCCCCTCCAGCCGGCCGGCGGGTCCAACGTCGTGGACGTCCTCCAGCGCAACATCAACGCCGTCCTGGCTCAGCGTCGCGAGACTGGCCGCCCGATGTTCCTCCATGTCAACCACCCCAACTTCGGTTGGGCCATCACCGCCGAGGAGCTCATGCAGGTTCGCGGGATGCCCTTCTTCGAGGTTCACAACGGCCACCCCTCCGTGCACAACGAGGGCGACGCCGGTCACCCGGGCACCGAGCGCATGTGGGACATCGCCCTCGCATGGCGGCTCGCCTTCCTTGGGCTTGAACCGCTGCTCGGCCTCGCCGTCGATGACGGCCACCACTACCACGCGTGGTCCCCGGACCGCAGCAATCCCGGCCGCGGCTGGGTCTGGGTGCGCTCGCGCGAACTGACCCCCGAGGCGCTCGTGAGGGCAATGGAGCAGGGCGACTTCTATGCCAGCTCCGGCGTCGTCCTGCGCGATGTCCAGCGCGGCGACGGGCGGCTCCTCGTCGAGGTCGATGCCCGCCCCGGCGAGGCCCTTGTCATCGAGTTCATCGGAACGCTCCATGGCTTCGATGCCCGCCGCGAGCCGCTCCTCAGCGGCAACGGGCTTCCCCTCCGCGTCACGCAGCGCTACTCGGGCGACGTGGGACGCATCCTCAAGACCGTGCACGGCACCCGCGCCGAGTACCGTCTCCGCGGCGACGAATGGTATGTCCGCGCCCGGGTGACCTCGACGCGGCCGGTGGAAAACCCGGGCCAGCGCGGCGAGCTGCAACGCGCATGGACCCAGCCACTGGTTGGCGCCCGCCCGCCGCAAGGCGCCGCAGGCCGCCGTTGAGGCCCCCCCTCCATGACCGCCGCTATCCGAAGTCATGCGACGGGGCGGTCGCGAGGCGGAAGTCGATCCACGAGATCTTTTCCGCGCGGACATGGACGGTCCCGTTGCGGGGCTCGGCGACGCCCTCGACGAACAGGAAGGGCTCCGAGGTGAGCAGGAGGCGGTTGGACTCGAAGAGGGCAGGGGAGACGACGACGTTGGACACGCCGGTCTCGTCCTCGAGGGAGACGAAGCACACGCCCTTGGCGGTGCCGGGGCGTTGGCGGCAGATGACCTGCCCGGCGACGCGCAACCGTGTCCGGGCCGTGACCGTGCGCAGCTCCGATGCCGTCCATGCATCCGGCAGGCGCCCGCGCAGGAGGGCCATGGGATGGGCCCCCGTCGTGAGCCGGAGGCCCTCGTAGTCGGCCTGCAACCGCTCGACGGCGGACATGGGCGACAGCGGCCCGGCATCCTTCGCGGGCCCTCCCGGGTCGCGGGCCGAGCCCGCATGGTCCAGAAGGTCGTCCGCGTGCAACGCCCGGCTCGACTCCCAGAGCGCGGCCCGCCGATGGGAGGCCAGCGCATGGAGCGCGCCAGTCGCGGACAACGTGCGCAGCTCGTCCGCGCCCAGCCGTACCCGGCGGCGGAGGTCCTCGACGGAGGCGAAGGGCGCGCGGCTCCGTTCCTCGACGATCGCGAGGGCGGCGTCGCGCCGCAGCCCCTGCACCTGGGAGAGCCCGAGGCGAAGGTGGCCGTCGGCCTCGATGGTGCAGGACGGCCCGGAGCGCTGGACGCAGACGGGTCGCACCTTGACCCCGTGCCGGGCCGCGTCGCGGACGAGCGTGGCGGGGGAATAGAAGCCCATGGGCTGGTTGTTGAGCAGCGCGCAGTAGAACTCGGGCGGGCGATGGGTCTTCAGCCATGCCGAGGCGTAGGCGATGTGCGCGAAGCTGATGGCATGGGATTCCGGGAAGCCATAGAGGGCGAACGAGCCCACGGCCTGCACCATGCGCTCGGCGGCGTCCGCATCGACGCCCCGCGCGTGCATGGCCGCGCGCAGCTTGGCCGTCACGCGCACCATCTTCTCGTCCGACCGATGGAAGCTGATGGCGCGACGCAATTCCTCGGCCTCGGCGCCGTCGAACCCGGCCATGACCATGGCCATGGCCAGCATCTGTTCCTGGAACAGGGGCACGCCAAGCGTGCGTTCAAGGACGGGCCGCAGACGCTCGTCGTAGTACGTCACCGGCTCCGCGCCCTCGCGCCGGCGCAGGTAAGGGTGCGCGAGGTCGCCTTGGATGGGGCCGGGCCGGATGATGGCGACCTCGACGACGAGGTCGTAGAAGACGCGGGGCCTGAGCCTGGGAAGGGTGGCCATCTGGGCGCGGCTCTCGACCTGGAACACGCCCACGGTGTCGGCCTTGCAGAGCATGTCGAAGGTGGCGGGGTCGTCCTCGGGGAGGGCGGCGAGGTCCACGGGGCGGTTGCGCGCCGAGCACAGCTCCACGCAGTCCTGCAAGGCGGCCATCATGCCGAGCCCGAGCAGGTCCACCTTGATGATGCCAAGGTCCTCGCAGTCGTCCTTGTCCCATTGGCAGACCGTGCGGCCCGGCATGGCGGCGTTCTCGAGGGGCACGACGTCGTCGAGGCGCCCGTGGCAGACGATCATGCCGCCCGTGTGCTGCCCAAGGTGGCGCGGCAGGCGGCGCACCTGGGCGTACACCTCCGCGAAGGCCCGCGCCCTCGGGTGCCCGGCCGGGAGCCCCGCCTCGCGCATCTGCTCCACCAAGCCCAGCGTGTGCGGGAAGTCCCCGTTCGCGAACAACGCCGAGAACCGGTCAAGGACGTCGGGCGGCAGGTGGAGCGCCTTGCCGACCTCGCGTGCGGCGGACCGGCCGCGGTAGGTGATGACGGTGGCGGTCATGGCCGCGCCAAGGCGCCCGTGACGGCGGTACACCTCCTGGATCACCCGCTCGCGCCGATCGCCCGAGGGCAGGTCGATGTCGATGTCCGGCCATCCCTTGCGGCCCTCGCTGAGGAAGCGCTCGAACAGGACGTTGAACCGGACCGGGTCCACGGCGGTGATGCCGAGGCAGAAGCAGACGGCGGAGTTCGCCGCGCTGCCCCGGCCCTGCGCGAGGATGCCTTCCTCGCGGCAATACCGGACGATGCCCTCGACGAGGAGGAAGTACCCCGAGAAGCCCAGCTTGCTGATGAGGGCCAGCTCCTTCGCGAGCAACGCCCGGACCTTCCCGGGGACGCCGGACGGGTAGCGACGCCGGGCGCCCGCCTCGGTTCGTTGCCAGAGCTCGGACTCCAGCGTCTCGCCCGGCGGCACCGGGGGCCGGGGGAACTCGTATCCAAGGTCCTTGAGCCCGAACTGGAGCCGTTCCGCGAGGCGCACGGTGTTCCCGACCGCGTCGGGAATGTCATGGAACAACGCCGCCATCCGGTCGGCCGGGGCGAGGTGCCGGGCGTCGTTCTCCGAGAGCAGCGAGCCCGCCATGTCGAGGTGGGTGCCGTGGCGGAGGCAGGTGAACACGTCGAGCGCCCGGCGTTCCTCCGGTCGCGCGTGCAACACGCCGTTCGTCGCCAGCAACGGCAGCCCGTTCGCGCGCGCAAGGTCCGCCAGTGCCCGGACCATCCGCTCCTCCCCGCGTCGCCGGTGGCGCTGGACCTCGACGTGGACCCCGCCGGGTCCAAACGCGCTCCGGAGGGTGTCGAGGACGGGCAAGGGGTCATGGCCCCGTGCCAACGCCCTGCGGACCGGGCCGTCCTCGTCGCCGGTCAACGCCACGAGCCCCTCGGCATGCCCGGGCAACTCGTCCCAGCGCACGCGCCCTTCCCCCTTGGCCGCGCGCAGGTGCGCGGTCGTCAGCAGCCGGCATAGGTTCCGGTAACCGGCGCGCCCGGCCACGAGCACGGGCAGCACGGACTCGTCCTCAAGGACGAGCTCGCAGCCGAGAATGGGCCGGACCCCGGCCTCCTCGGCGGCCGAGGTCAGGCGCGGGGCGCCATAGACCCCCATGCGGTCGCAGACGCCCAGCGCGGGCAGGCCAAGCTCGCCCGCGACGGCGGCGAGGGTCTCGGGCAAGGACGACGCGCGCAGGAAGCTGAATGCGCTTCGTGCGTGCAACTCGACGTATCCGGTTCCGCGCGACATGGGGGGCCGTGGCTCGTGCCGGGCAGGAGCCTTCCCGGGCTGCGGATGGGAGGACACCACGAAGTTTTGAAACCTTGGCGCCGGCGCCCGGCGGCATGGGGGTGCCATCGGCGGTCCGCCCAAGCCAGCCCCGGCCGCCGGATGGCAAAAACTTCCGGGCCGCTGCATCTCGCTGGTTGAGCATTTCGCCCGCGGGTGCGTCCATGGGTCCATGGAAGCAACGAGCGAGGAGAACGTGCTTGGGGCGCGGACGCGGGAATTGTGCGAGGCCTTGGCGAGCTCGCCGGAATTCGGGTCGATCCGGATGCGCATCGAGCGCTTCTCGGGAGACATCGAGGCGCGGATGCAGTTCGAGATCGTGAGCCGCCGGGGCGCGCAGTTGCAGCAACGGCAGGAGGCGGGCGAGTTGCTGGGCGGCGGGGAGATGGAGGACTTCGAGCGCCAACGCGAGGCGTTGATCTCGAACGACGTCGCCCGCGATTTCCTCGAGGCGCGCGAGGACATGATCCGCCTGCAAGAGGACATCGCCCGGTGGGTCGGCAAGACCTTCGAGCTGGGACGCGTGCCCACGGCGTCCGAGATGGACGGCTCGTGCGGCCCCGGCTGTGGCTGCGGCTGAGAGAGCCACGCGGCCGGGCAGCCGGGGACGGCCGCGCCCCATGGTTGTTTCATGGCCCGAGCCCCGGCGCCATGGCTTCCCCGGCTGCGGGCAACCGCCCAGGCCTTGCCTCAGCGGGCCCGGGCCCTTGCGCGCGAGCGGATGACCCATGCGGCGACCAACCCGGCCGCGAGGAAGAGCCCGACCGCCCATGCAGGGGAGCCGGGGTCGCCCGTGGCCCAAAAGGCCGCCGTGCTGACGGCCGGGCCCCCGAAGATGCCGCACCCAATGAACGCCTCATGGATGCCACCGTGTGCCCCGTGCTCGTCGGTGCCGTCCATGGCATAGAAGAGGGACGAGTAGTACAGGAGCGCGCTGGCCCACCCAAGGGCGACCTGGGAGAGCAGGAGGACGGCGATGCTCGGTGCCATGACGACCCCGACGAACCCGGCCAGCAGGAGGACGAAGGCCGAGGCATACCACCCGAAGTGGTAGTGCCAGCCTTCCCAATGCCACAGGACCACGAAGCCCAGCGCCCGGACCACAAGCCACGCGGACATCAGCCAGCCCACGCTCTGGATGTCGAGGCCCATGCGCAGCGAAAGCGCCGGGACGATGGCGAGGACGGTGTTGATGGCCATGTAGTTGAACGGGTTGCCCAGGAGCGCGAGCCGCATGAAGAACCTTGGGCCGTGGGCCAAGCAGGGCTCCGGGACGTCGCGCGAGGGTGTCGGTGGCAGGGAAGCAACCCATGCGTCATGCCGGGGCTTGAGCCGGGCCAGCATGACAAGCTGGGCGGCATGAATGGCGACCGGCAGCCCGTACAGGCTCGCGGGGCCCAGCCACCGGTAGATCGAGCCGCCAAGGAAGAATCCGGCCGCCGCCGTCGAGGCCCACACCACGTTGTACAGGCCAACCTTCCCGGGAAGCCGTTCGCGCGGCTCCCGCTCGCTGACGAGTGCCTCGAGCATGGGCCACACCAGGCACATGGACGCCGTCCAGACGGCCATGCCGGTGACTTGCGCCCATGCGGCGGGCCCGGCCCATGCCACGGCGATGCCAACGCCTTGGCCGAGGATCCCAAGGCCAAGGCAGGCGAAGTACCCCACGCGTTGCCCCATGACGCCGCCGAAGTAGGAGCCGGGCACGTAGATGAACCCGTGAAGCACGCACACGAGCAGGACGGCGAGGTCGTCCATGGCCATGTCGCGCCTCAGGTGCTGGAGCAGGTAGTTGAAGAAATAGGAGGTGGCGAAGCTGTTGAGGCCTTCCACGGCGTAGTAACCGGTCTTGCGAGGAGTCACGTTCAAACGGGGGAAAACCCGGGGCGGGCGCGCGAGAGGGTGTGGCGGATGGGGGTTGTTGCAAGCCTCAAGGGGATGCCCCGATCCCCACGCAAGGATGGTTCGAGTGCCCGGTTCTCGCCTCACGCCGAGCGGACGGAGGGTTGAACCCCAAGGCGGCGGTTGAAGACGGCTTTCAAGCAAGGAATTGGCCGTCCCACCCAGGCAAGGAGGCCCTGTCGGATCCATTCGAGACCTCACCCGGCGGGCGAGGTTGGACTGCGCCGGTCCGGGTGGTAGGCCGGGTGCCCCATAAGCGTTAACCTTGGAACGTCCGTACACGAAACGCCCGATACGACATCCCTTGCCTTGGGCTTTTGGGCCCGGGTTTTCCTGTATTTCGTGTAGTTCGTGGTTCTGCAAACGCCGGGCTGTGGACCCAATGCATGCGGGGTCGCGGTGGTGGCGTGCTGCCTAGGGTAAGTTAAGGGGAGCCATGCGAGGTGCTTGAGCGCGGCGAAAGATTCGAACCACGAAATACACGAAATACGCAAAAAAGAGGGTCTTCTCGTGCCTGCGGATCGTGTCCGTGGGCCGGAGTCTTCGCGGGCCTTGAAGGGTGCTCGGTTCCCCTGACGGGGAGATGAAGCACATCAAGGTTAACGCTTATGGGGCACGCGGCCTACAGCAGGGGCCAAGCCTTGGGCTCCACCCAAGACCTCCGTGTGCGGGGATTTGGGATCCACGCATCGGCGAGCGACTGGGCCCCATGCAGCCGCCCTGATGCCCCATGCCGCCCGGCGGGCACCTGCGGCGCGGGGCTCCCCCCGAGGGCATGATGCCAACCATCCGCACGGCCCGAAATGTCAATAGTTTAGATGTGACTCCATTGCCCGCCTGTTTAGACGTGACCCCTTGCCCGCCTGAAGCCGGAGGCTTCCCAGCGTGTAGCCGGTGGTCGAGGAGCGAGGCGACGACACCACCGGGGACCCGTGCGAACGTGAACCCCGGCATCCCGGCAGG
>CAIYFP010000186.1 GCA_903925515.1 uncultured Verrucomicrobiota bacterium | reverse complement strand
TCGAGGGGTGAACACGAAAAGCCCGCCATCCGGAACTTCGCGTCGCAGAACTCAGCGGCCGTGCCTCGCGAGTCCGTCGAAGCCCCGACGGAAGTCCACGGGGGCCACCGCGAGGCACACCCGGAGGCCTGCAGTCTCGATCAGCAGGGGCGGCGGACGGCTTGGGACATGGCTGCGATCCACGCTGGATCGGCGTCACGGCGGACGCCCAGACGCGTGCCGCCCGGCCATGCGATCTCCGCGTCCCAGCCGGACCCGGGCTGCGGTGGAGACGGACGGATGAATTGAACCTCGCGAAGCGCGGGTTGTGGATGCGGGGGCAGGTCAGGAACCTCGCCGGGAAGGGAGACGCGCCCGCCTTGGATCCGGTGGTGGAGCTGGGAGTACCGAAGGCCGTGAACCTCGGCGAAGCGACGCAGACCGAGGTCGCCCAGCCGGTACCTGCGCACCCACTGCCGCCGATCCCCGGGGGGGCACGGAGGCCTGCTTCTCGAATCATTCCAACTTCATCCCCGCAGCCTGCCACACCGTCGTCCGCTCGCGATCGATGCACTCCGCTTGCCTCTTGCAGTCGGCCAGCAGCATCGAGCCCCCCGAACTCCTTCAAGATCCCCTTGATGGACGCCGGGCGCATGTCCGAGGAAATCGTCTGGACCTGCTGCGGCGCACCCCCGCCGTCGCAGGGGATTGGCGAACGCCGGCAGGGCCTTGCTGTCGCGCCCCTCCACGGCGAGCCGGACAGGCGTCGGACGGTCGTCCTGCCTGGGCGCGCTGACGATCGTCAGGTCGTTGTGCGCGCGCTTCCGGCCCACCTCGTCTCCAGACAAATCCACCGGGAGCCCAATTGGATCCGCTCGCATGGGCTTGCCGGAGTGGTTCGTCGGCTCCGGCCATCCATGGGTAGCCATGGGGGCGGGTGCGCTAGTGTCGTATCTCACAAGTGGCTGGTGTTTCGCCGCGAGGGATTTTCATGTCCCACGAGGCGCGAGAGACGAGCAGACCCGAAGAGGTCTGTGAAGAGCGAGCCACGACGTGGGACGCGAAAAGAGCCGCGGCCCTTCGGGTGGCTCCAAGAATGCCCCGGGCCTCCGGGGCGCGCTGCACCTCACGGTGTCCCGATGCTGCCACGCGGCGTTGGTGTCGCGGGCTTGCTGCCCGTCATGGAATCCCGGCGCCTCGGGCTTGGGCATGGGCCCCGGCGTCAGGATCCGGATGCGGGGGACCGGATGGTGTTTGCGGGGGCCGGGGAGGCATGGACCGGGGCCGCGTCGGCGCCGGAGCCCGCAAGCGGGAGCGCATGGAGGGCATGGAGCGCGGCGGCACCCTCGGCGAGCTTCTTGCTGCGCCCGGAGCCGGTGCCAAGGAGGCGGCCGAGATGGTGGACGGTGCACTCGAAGACGCGGTTGTGCTCGGGTCCGGAAACGGAGACGACCGTGTACTGGGGGGGTTCGGGGGACTGGGCTTGGAGGAGCTCCTGCAACCGGCCCTTGGGATTGGAGACGTTGGGGGTGACGACAAGCGAGTCGAAGGTGTGCTCGAAGAGGCTCATGATGAGGCCCCGGGCGCGGTCATAGCCGGCATCGACGAACACGGCCCCGACGACGGCCTCGAAGGCGTCGGCGACGGTGGAGGGGCGTTGGCGGCCGCCGCTGGTTTCCTCGCCGCGGCTCAGGACGAGGTGGGAGCCGAGTTGGAGTGCGTTTCCGTGCTGGGCGAGGGTGGCGCGATTGACGAGCTGGGCGCGGGCCTGGGTCAGGGGACCCTCGCCGAGGTCGGGGTAGTGCTCGTAGAGCCATGCGGTGACGACGATCTGGATGACGGCGTCGCCAAGGAACTCGAGGCGTTGGTTGTGCAGTTGGCCCGCCCCCTGTTCATGGGCGATGGAGGGATGGGTGAGGGCGAGGCGCAGGAGGGCGGGATCGCGGAAGCGATGGCCCAGCGCCGACTCGAGGTCGGCCATCGTTGGCATGGCGGTGCAAGACGGGCGCCCGATGCCGACCGTGGAAGGACGTCCAGCCCACCCGGGTGACGTCCTTCCGCGGCCGGCAGGTCAGGCGGATGCGAGCGCGGTGAGCTCGCTGGGTGGATTGAAAGGTTCCTCCATGGGCGCGACGGCGGCGGGCGGGGCGGGCGGGGCGTCGGTCGCCGGGGCGATGGCCGGGAGCCCATGGGCGAGCAGCATGGCCACGTCGCGTTGCACCGACACGAGGTCGGCGAGGTCGAGCCCGGGGTCCACGACGGCAAGGACGTCTCCGGACTTGGGGTGTTCGTAGAGGGTGACCCGGCGGCCTTGCTCGCGGGCATGGCCCTTGATCTTGAGCGCCCGCTTCCTTTCCAGCATGGCAGCAAGGATGAAGGCGGCGCCCTCGTGGCCCGGGTCGCGCCTTGCAAGCAACGCGCGAAGCAACGCCTCGGCATCGTCCCGCCGGATGGCCTCGGGTGGCGCGGCGGGGGGGGGCTCGTAGGTCGTCACCCAATGGGAGACGAAACCGGGCCGCGCAAGGATGTCCGCCGCACGCTCGCGCCATGCCGGGGTGCTGAGGTCCATGCGCTTGAGTCCCTCCCGGGTCTGGAGCAAGGCGGTGTGGAAGGCCTCCCCTTCCGAGAAGGCCCGGCCCGTGTCATGGCAGGCATGGGCCCGCGACTGGATGTTCCATTCGAGCATGGCGACTGCGTGAGGGCTAGTTCAACCGCAAGGCCATGGCCGGGCAACAGGCTTTTGCGTCGTTGAAGGCGATGGAGCCGAAGAAAGCGCTTGCGTTCAAAACAATCACGATTCCAGCGTGGCCGCGTTGTTTGATCGATTCCCTCCAGCATCCTGTCGCACTGCGCGTGACGCATGAAGACACAAGCCCACGAAACTTCCCCGGGCACGGAAGGTTCCGGGGGGAACGGTCATCCCACGGCGCTCCCATGGGAGATCGTGCTCGCAACGCTGCCGGTGGGTCCCCGGCTGGTGGCATGGTTGTTGTCGCCGGTCCGCGCCACGGTGTTCGCGGATGAGCTTCGACTGTTCGCCCGAGTCAGCGGCACGTGTCGTCCCTCGGACCTGGAGTGGGTCCGGGATTACCTGTCGCACCAGCGGTATCGTGGCGGGTCGTTGAAGCGAAGGCTGGGCCTGCGATGCCGGGTGAGCCTGCTCGACCGATGGGCGGCGACGCGGTCTTCCGAACCGGACGGCGACGGGACGTAGCGGCGGGTGCTTCCGGGATGGCCATGGGCGTGCCGGGTTCCATGGGGTGGGCGGCATTGCGTGCCTGCGTCGCATCGGTCCTCGGGTGGATTCCGTGGGGAGGGCACCCGGACGTGCCGGTGGCGTGGTCGGGGCGCAGCCCCACCAACACGTTCGAGGTCCAGTTGGCCTTGGGTTGGCGCGGGTTTCGGTCGGGGCCGGTGGACGGGATCGCCGGGCCGCAGACTCGTGCGGCCTTGATGGCCTTCCAGCGGGACGAGGGCCTGCCGGTGACGGGCAGGGTCGATGCCCCCGTGCTGGCACGGCTGCGGCTGGACGAGCCGCCCTCTCGGGAACACAAGGTGACGCGGGAGGATCGGGAGTCGCTCGGGCGGGTGCCCCCGACATGGCGGGGCAAGGCCCATGCGAGCCGCCTGCCATACGAATCGCTGCTGGAGGCGATGGCCGAGCGGTCCGGGGCGCATCCGAGGCTGGTCCGGGAATGGAACCCGGGCGTGGATTGGGGCAGGGCGGGAGCGGGCACGCGACTGAGGCTGCCTCGGTTCAGGAATCCTCCCGTGCGCCCGGCCAGCATGGCCACGATCCACCTTGCCGGGCGAACCTTGCAGGCGGTGGACGCCGCCGGCCGGATCATCCTCCACGCCCCTTGCAGCATCGGGCGAGGTTCCGCCGCACGTCCGCGCGGTCGGTTGCGCGTCGGCCGCATCGTCCATGATCCCACGTATCGCTTCGACCCGGAACGATTCCCGGAGTCCGAGGAGGCGAGGGGCATGACCGAGGGCATGGTGTTGCCGCCTGGCCCCAACAACCCGGTCGGCGTCGCGTGGATTGGGCTGGACCTGCCCGGGCATGGAATTCACGGGACACCATGGCCGGAGAAGGTTGGGCGGACGGAAAGCCACGGATGCTTTCGGCTCGCGAACTGGGATGCGGCCTTCCTTGCGCAGATTGCATGGGTGGGAATGGAGGTGGAGGTGACGGCCGGGACGGGTGCGGGGAATTGAACGGGGCGGGGCCGCGCGGGGTCCGGGCCAAATTCCCGCGCAAGGAGGAGGGAAGCTCTCGATCCGCAGGCGGAAGGGCATGAACCCAGGCTTGGGCATCCATGAGCGTGCCTTCTTCGTGTCTTCGTGCCTTCCCATGAAACCGCCGGTGGGCCGCCGGGGCAGGTTTCGCTGGCCCCATCAACCCAGGCCTGCCTTGGCCCGGATCTTCGCGTGAGATAATCCCGGCGTCCTCGCTCACGGGATCGCCGCAAAGGACGCTGCTTCTTGATCACACGAAGCCACGAGGCCACGAGGAGATCGTGCTGGATCCACGCTCCGTCGGCGCGGCGTGAGGCGAGAACCGGGCATTCCAGAACGGCTTGCGCGCGAATCCGGGTCCGGGCTGGCGCCTTGCGGGAATGGCGGTAGGCTGGGCCCGTCACACGAGACAGCCTGCATGAATCCTTCCTCCTTCGAGGATCGGCCGCACGTGCCGACGCCCTTCCTGACGACGCAATGGAGCCTTGTGCTGAAGGCGGGGCGTGAGGAGGGCGAGGAGGCCTTCGAGGCCCTCGGGCAGCTCTGCCGGCAATATTGGCCCCCGTTGTACGCGTTCGTGCGGCGCTCGGGCCATGGGCCCGAGGACGCCAAGGACCTGACCCAGGCTTTCTTCGCGAGGTTGTTGTCGGAGCGGCGCCTCGGGCTGGCCGACCCGGAGCGAGGGAAGTTCCGGACGTTCCTCCTTGCGAGCATGCGGCGCTTCATGGTCACCGAATGGCGCCATGCCAACCGGATCAAGCGCGGAGGTCAGTGCGAGCATGTGCCGCTGGAGTACTCCCTCGAGGAACGGTTGCTGGCAAAGGAGCCCTCCACGACGGAGACGCCCGAGACATTCTACGAGCGGCGCTGGGCGATGCGGATCATCGAGCAGGCGCTGGAACGGCTCCATGCCGACTACCGCCGCCTCGGCCAGGAGCCGCTCTTCGAGGAGATGCGGAAGGTCATCCTGCAACGGGACCGCGACCTGACCTACGCGGAGCTGGGCGGGCGCCTCGGGCTGTCGGAGACGGCGTTCAAGGTGTCCGTGTTCCGCATCCGCACCCGGTTCCGGCAGCATGTGCGGGCGGTCGTGGCCGACACGCTCCCGGACAGCGCCACACGGGAGGAGGTGGACTCGGAGGTGGGTCATTTGCTGGAGGTCCTCCGGGGCGCGTCGGGCAACGCGGCGGACGGGGTCGTCTGAGGGGTTCGTCGCCATGGCCACGCGATGTCCCTCGTGCGGCGGGCCTTTGCTGGGGGACGGAGCCTCCCCGGGGTTGCGGTCTGCCTGCCCCGCCTGCCTTGCGGCGCTGCTCGTCGGCGAGCCCGGGGAACCCGTGCTGGAAACCGGGCTGGCAACCCACGGGACCCTCGGGGGCCACAGGCTCCTGCGGGAGATCGCACGGGGTGGCATGGGAACGGTCTGGAAGGCGGAGCGGGTGTTCGACGGCGCGATGGTCGCGCTCAAGTTGCTTCCGCAAGCGCTCGGGGCCGATCCGTTGCGGCTCGCACGGTTCCGGGCCGAGGCCACGCTGGCCGCGCGGCTGGTCCATCCGCGCATCGTGACGATCCGCGACATCGGGGAGGAGGGAGGCGTCCCGTTCTTCACGATGGACCTCGTTGAGGGGCCGGACCTTGGGGCGGTGGCGGCGGGGATGCCCATGCCGCCCCGGGAGGCGGCGAGGGTGGTGATGGAGGTGGCGTGGGCGGTGCAGTTCGCGCACGAGCAAGGCGTGCTCCACCGGGACATCAAGCCCACCAACGTGTTGATCGCGCCCGACGGCTCGCCCCGGGTCACCGACTTCGGGCTCGCCCGGTTGCTGGAGCCGGACGCCCGACTGACGGCGACGGGCGAGGTCATGGGGTCACCCAGCTTCATGGCGCCCGAGTCGATCGCCGGGCAGCAGGCCGCCTCGGGAGCCAAGACCGACGTGCACGGGCTCGGGGGGCTCCTCTACTTTTGCCTGACGGGCCGGGCTCCGTTCGCGGCGGAATCGGTCACGGCGGCGTTGGCCAAGGCGATGGAGTCCCGGCCCGTGCCGCCCCGGGAATGGGATGGCTCGATACCCGCGTCGCTGGAGGCCATCACGATGCGGTGCCTTGCTCGCGACCCGTCTGCCCGGTACGCGAGCGCGGGGGCGGTGGCGGAGGACCTTGAGCGAGCGTTGAGGGGCGAGCCGGTCCGGGCCATGGCACGCGCCCTGTACGACCGGCCCACCCAGTGGGCGCGGCGTTGGAAGGGGGGGGTGATGGCCGGGTTGGTGGCCGCCGCGGCGGCGGGAACAGGCAGGATCGCATGGGCCACATGGACCGCAAAAAGCCGGGCGACGGCTGAAGCCCTCCGGGCCGGAAGGGAGGCCACGGCACTCGCCCGTTACGCCATGGACGTGGGCCGGGCCGGGCACGCCGCCAAGGAAGGGTCCGGCACGGCCGCGTTGGATTTGCTGGAAGGGTTGCTGCCGCCGGCGAGCGGGCCGGACGTGCGGGGGATCGAATGGTTCGTGTTGCGACGCCGCGTCGCGACGCCGGACGGCACGGTGCGTCCCGGGGCAGGCGCAAGGCCGGGCGAGTGGATTGCATGGAACGGCTGGCCCACGGGCGCGCCCCTCCGCCACCTCCTGTTCTCCGCCAACGGCTCATCGCTCTTGGCCACGCATGGCGGGGAGGGGGAGACCCAGACCCGGTCATGGCGGGTGAACGATCCCGGGGCGGCACCCGTCGTCGTGCCGGGCTTGCTGGTGGCCGTGGAGCCAGGCGCAAGGCAAGTCTTGACGGCGCTTCCCGACGGCCCGTTGCAGGTGCGGCGGTTGGACGATGGCGGGCTCATGGGCGCGACGCGGCGGGCGGTCGTCGGGGGCGCGTCGTCATGGGGGCTCTCGGCGGACGGCGCCTTCCTTGCAGCCATCGGGCCCGGCCAGCGCATGCGCCTCGTGCACGTGGGCACGGGCCGGGGATTGCCGGGCCCCGTCGGGCGCGTGACGGGTTTCCGGCTCTCGCCCGACGGCAACGGCATCTTGCTGGCGATGCCGGACGGCGTGGGTTGGTTCACGCTTCGTCCACGCCGGGAAGCGGCGGTTTTAACCGGGTTGGCGGCGTCGATCACCCTGGATGGCACGGGCAAGAGGGCGGCGATTGGGAGGCCGGACGGCGAGGTCGTGGTGGTCGATCCGCAGACGGGCCTGCGGGTTGCGGGCTGGAAGGGGCACTCGGGCAGGGTGATGGCCCTGTCCTTCGCCCCGGACGGCCGCACGCTGATGAGCGGCGGCGAGGACGGCTGGCTTCGGTTTTGGAACACCACGTTGTGGCGGGAGGTCCTTGGGATCCAGTTCGCGGCGGCCGTGGAGCATGTTGAACCCTCGCCGGACGGCCAACGCCTTGCCGTCGCGACCGGGGGACAGCTTCATCTCCTGGACACCACGGGCGCGTCGGCGGGACCCAGCCACCATGGGTCCGACGCGTCGCCCGTGTGGGTTTCGCCGGAAGCCGTGCTTCGAGCCGTGGGCCCGGTCGAGCCCTCGACCCCGCCGCCGGAAGCCCAACGCTATTGACGCGGACGGCCCGGGGCTGGGGGCCTTGTCCAAAGCCACCGTGCCGTCGCCGAGGCCCCGAGCAGGAGCACCGTGGCCCCGCACAGCACCTGCACGCCGGCGCGGTAGGCCTCCATGGGCGGCATCTTCAACAGGACAGGGCGCAACCCGTGCAGGGCGCCCACGTAAGCAAGCGCCACCGCCAACACCACCCATGCGGCGCGTGACGTGCCCCGGGCGACCATGTCGTTCAAAAGCACGTTGGCCGCCGTGAACGCGACCATCGACCATGCGAACCACGGGACGAGCGGCGCCGCCGCCCATGCGCCCGGGTTGTTGAAGAACATCACCTGCAAGGGCAGTCGCGGCATCGCCGTGCACGCCATCGCTCCCAACCCGCCCATCCCGAGGGTGCAGGCCATCGTCAGCCTCAACGTGTCCGTCCCCTCGCCCAGCGCCCGCGC
>CAIYFP010000185.1 GCA_903925515.1 uncultured Verrucomicrobiota bacterium | reverse complement strand
CGCCACGGAGGGTTCAACATGAGCCGTCATCCCAGGGTTCATTGGTAGCCACGAAGGCGCCAAGAGATCCTGCTGGGTCCACCGCGTGAGGCGAGAACTGGGCACTCAAAAACTGCTTACGCGGGGATCAGGTAAAACAACGGTGGATTGACTGAAGGCCGTACAGCCATACGGTCGGCCATATCGTGAAAACAACCCTCGTTCTCCCCGATGACCTGTTGAGGGAGGCCAAGATCCTCGCGGTCCGCCGGAAGACCACGCTCAAGGCCATCATTGAAGCGGCTCTCCGTCGGGAGATCCGGCCATCCACGGAGCCCGAAAACCCCGACCCATCCCGATTTGAGGTCGGGCCCTTTGGCATCCTCCGCATCCGCAAGGCATCCGGCACCCCTTCCACCACGGTGGCCCAAGTTCGCGCGGTTCAGGAGGCGATGGAAAACGAGGAAGTCCAGCGGATGACCCATCCCCAACGCCCATGATCACGCTTTTGGACGCCAGCGTGCTGATTGCCTTGGGCGACGCCGGGCACGTGCATGAGGGCGCTGCCATGCGCTTCTTCGAACGCGAGGCCGTCACGGAGGGCTGGGCGACCTGTCCGACCACCGAGAACGCCTTCCTCCGCATCCTCAGCCATCCATCGTACCCGCGGACGCTGGGGAGCCCCGCGGAGGCCCGTCGGGTGCTTTCGCGCCTGATGGCGGCACCGGGGCATCAGTTCTGGCCGGATGACCTGACCCTGACGAATGACCGGCTTCACCCGCGGTTGCCCGGATCCAAGCATCTCACCGATTACTTCCTGCTGGCGCTTGCCGTGAAGCACGAAGGCCGGTTCGCCACGTTCGACACTGGCATCAACGCGTCGCTCGTTCCCGGCGGGCAAGCCGTGCTTCACGTCATCCCTGATCCGCGCGCCAGCCGTTCTTGACTGCCCGCTTCTCGCCTCGCGCTGCGCCGACAGAGGGCTGAAAAGGCAGGGCGTCTTGGCATCTTGGCGCGAACAAAATCCATGCCGCCGCCCGCACGGATTCCGAGATGCATGCAGCGGGGGGATGCCTCACGCCATGACGCCATGACGCGAGGCATGCCATCTCACGGAGGTCCGCTGCAGCGGGGTCAGGTCTGTCCACTTGATCTTGGATCCGGGGCCTCATTTTCAGGTCCACCAAGGCGGCAACCGGGCACTGGAAAGTTGCTCACGCGGGTCAAGGCGATCGTTTCGCGGCTGGCCATGGGAGGGTCGCCCGGACAGGCTCGGGACCGATGTCCGTGATTGGATTCTCGTTTCCCACGCCCACGCGCTTTGGTGCCGGGGCGCTCCGTGAGTTGCCCTCGCACCTTGCCAAGCTCGGCGTGCGGCGGCCGTTGATCGTGACCGACGCCGGCCTTGCGCGCACCGCGGCGTTCACAAGCCTCGTCGCCGTCCTCGGGCCCGGCGGGCGTGACCGCGATTGGTTCGTGTTCGACGGCGTCCATCCCAACCCCATCGAGGACGACGTTCGCATCCCCGCGTCGATCATGCGGGAGAAGGGCTGCGACGGGGTGATTGCGATCGGGGGAGGCAGCCCGCTGGACGCGGGGAAGGCGGCGCGGTTGCTGGCGGCGAACCCGTGGGCGGACCTTGCGAGGTTCTATGACGTGCCACACGACTGGTCGGGGCTGGCGCCGCTGGTCGCGATCCCGACGACGGCCGGGACGGGCAGCGAGGTGGGGCGCAGCTCGGTGATCACCCTCGACGCGACGCGACGCAAGGCGGTGCTGTTCCATCCGGCGTTGCTCGCCAAGCTGGTGATCCTCGACCCCGAGCTCACCACGGGCCTGCCGCCCAAGCTCACCGCCGCGACCGGCGCGGATGCCCTCACGCATTGCATCGAGAGCTACACCTGCCCGGCGTTTCATCCCATGTGCGACGGGATCGCGCTGGAGGGGATATCGTTGGTGGTGGATGCGTTGCCGAGGGCGGTGCGGGACGGGAACGACCTCGACGCGCGGGGGCGCATGCTGGTGGCGGCGGCGATGGGCGCGGTGGCGTTCCAGAAGGACCTCGGGGTGGTGCACTCGATGGCGCATCCGTTGTCCACGTTGTTCGGGATGCATCACGGGCTGGCCAACGCGCTGTGCCTTGCGGCGGGGATGCGGTTTTGCGCGGCAAGAAAGCCGGGGCTGTATCGGCGCGTCGGGATCGCGTGCGGGCTCACCCTGCAGCAGGCCTCCCCCGAGCAGGCCGACGCCGCGACCATCGGCTTCGTCACGACCTTCCTTGCGGGCATCGGCATGTCCGGGCGTCTCCGGGACCATGGGGCGGACCCGGGCCGGATCGACGATCTCGTGGCGCAGGCCATGGAAGATCCCTGCCACAAGACCAACGCCGTCCCGGTGACCGCATCGGACTTCCGCGCGCTTTACCTGGAAGTCCTCTAGGCCGGTCCTGGGGCCCGGACGACGCCTGTGCCGGCGGCATCGCGCCCAAGTCCTCGCGCAAGGAGGAGGGAAGCTCGCGACCCCCAATCGGGCGAGTTGCGGCAGGCGGCGTGCCCACGCGCCGTCGTAGCGGATGGGCGACCGCGTCATGGGCTCGGGTGGGCTCATCCGGCGAGACCTCCCCGTCCATCTGCCATGAAGCCGGAGGCTTCCCAGCGTGTAGCCGGTGGTCGAGGAGCGAGGCGACGACACCACCGGGGACCCGTGCGAACGTGAACCCCGGCATCCCGGCAGG
>CAIYFP010000184.1 GCA_903925515.1 uncultured Verrucomicrobiota bacterium | reverse complement strand
TATCGCAAAGCCACTATGAAGCGATGCGACGAACGACCCTCGGAAAGCCGGATGCGGTAAAACCGCCTGTCCGGTTTGATGAGGGGCGAGGCTGGGGCCGGAAACTGACAACTGCGGTCTGTTTAACTCCGTCACCCCAGCCTCGCCTACTCTACGTCAAACGTCTGTCTGCCCGGGGAAGGTGAAGCCCTCGTCACTTGGGAGCGTCGGGGATGGATTGCGTTCATTTCTCGTCCGGGGGTTTGGCTGGGGCGAGGGTGGGCGAGGACCGGCCTTGGCAGGAGCCTTGGTGGATGGGGGCGCTTGCTTATCCGTTGCCGTTGCTGCGCGGGTTGAACGTCTGGTTGACACGGGCGATCCGGCTTGGATAGCGTTTCCATCCAATTCACGACGAGTGATCCGCTATGCCGAATACGAAGTCCGCCGAGAAGCGTGTCCGTTCCAGTGCCGTCAAGACTGCCCGCAACCGGGCCGTCAAGTCCCGCCTCAAGACGCTCGAGAAAAAGTACCTCGCGTTGGTGTCGTCCGGGAAGGCTGACGACGCGAAGGCGGCGTATGGCGACGTCGTTTCGGCCCTTGCGAAGGCCGCGAAGGGGGGCTTCATCCCTTCGGCTACTGCCAGCCGTAAACGCTCGAGATTGACTCTGCGGATGAAGTCGGCCGCAGCGGCCACGACGGCCGCTTGAAGGGTCCGTCGCCCGGGTCGGGGAGCCTCCCCGATTTCATCTTCCAAGCCTGATCCCGGCCGTTCGCCCGGCGATTTCGCATGCGGGCTCGGGCCGTGAATCTGTTTTGCGCCGGTCACCTGGCGAGCCTCCCCCTTCCGCGTGGACACCGGGGTCGGGAGGCGTGGATCCTTGGGGTCGTGCGGGTTCAGACGGGTGGAAGAATCTCCAGGATGGAAGCGATTTCCTCGCCTGATGGTGTGGTCAGCGTGTTGCGTCGGCCGAACAGCCATGGCCGTCCTGAAAGGCTGAACGCTGCCTGGAGGAAAGCGTCGGGCCGGAGCCGGAGGTAGGCCGAGGGGCGGCTCAGGTAGGGCATGCGGCTGTCATTGAGGATGCCGCCCAACGGCCGTTGGGAGGCCACGATCTCGGAGCGCCATGGTTCGGCGAACTGCCGGAGGCGGGCGAGGGTGGCTCCAAATTCGACCGGGACGCCGTCGCGGTCGCGGCACAGGAGCACCTCGCGATGCAGCGTGTCGTCGTCGCGGGACATGTTGAGCACCCGGAGGTGGATGGGGCCGCCATGGTAGAGCTCGAGGGTGCTGGTCATGTCGCGGTTGTGGACGAGCAGGGAGCGGAAGGGCAGCGGGATGGAATCGGGCGCGACCTCCTCGTGCCATGGAACGGCACGAGCCGCCGCGCGGCATAGGATGTCCAGCGGATGCAGCAGGCTTGGGGGGTGAAAGGCCGGGTTGGACATTCCGGTGGGTTCAGGCGTACCGCCCGGAGCGGTACTTGGGGTCGAAAAACTCCATGAGCAGGCGGTCCACCTGAAGCAGGCCGTCGCGCGTGAGCCCGAGGGTGTCGCCGTGCTCCATGAGGAAGCCCCATTGTCGGAGGGTTTCGAGCGGGGTTGCAAACTGGACCCTCGGGTCCGTGCCGAACTTGGAAGCGAAGGCGGAGGCGCTGACGGAGCCGAGCTTGAGCTGGAGCATGAACTCGCGGGTGTAGAGTTCCTCGTGGGAGGGGCGAAGGGCACGGTACACGGGCAGTCTTCCCGCGCGGACGGCGTCGATGTGGGGCTGGAAGTCGTGGAGGTTCTGGTAGTGAACGCCGGAGAGGTGACCAAAGCTGGCGACGCCAACGGAAAGGAGGTCGGCGCCGGAGAAGAGGCCGGCGCGATACTGGAACTTCACGCGGCCGGGGTCCTTCACGACGGTGGTGGTGCTGGTGACGGTGTAGCCGACCTTCTCGAACTCGGAGTAGGCATGGTGGACCCAGCGCCGCTTGGTTTCCCAGTCGGCCACGGGGGCGGCGAGGCGACCCTCGGCCTTCATGCGTTGGTAGATGGTGGTGTTGTAGGGGACCTCCATCTGGTAGATCGTGACGGAGTCCGGGCGCAGTTCGACGGCCCTTGCGACGGCCTCGCGCCACTTGTCCTCGGTTTCCTCCACCATGCCGGCGATGAGGTCGATGTTGACCTGCGGGAAGCCGATCTCCCGGGCGTAGGAGTAGGCGCGGAGGATTTCCTTGGAGCGATGAGCGCGGCCGTTGATCTCGAGGATGTGGTCGTCGAAGTGCTCGATGCCGAGGCTGAGGCGGGTGACCCCCATGGCGCGGATGGCGCGGAGCTTGTGGTCGGTCAGGGTGCCGGGCTCGCCCTCGAAGGTGATTTCCTCGGCGTCATCCCATGGCATGAGGCGTTTCATGCCCTCGGAGAGGACGCCGAGCTGGTCGGGCGAGAGGTAGCTGGGCGTACCGCCGCCGAAGTAAAGGAAGCGGGGGCGACGCCCGGCGATGGCCGGGCGCGCGGCGTACATGGCCAACTCCGACAAGACGGCGTCGATGTACGTCCGGATGTCGTCGGCATTCTTGTCGGTATAGACGCGGAAATAGCAGAAGTGGCAGCGCTTCCGGCAGAAGGGGATATGGGTGTAGAGGCCGAGCGGGACGCCGGGGCGTGGGGGCTGATGGAGGGTGGACTCGAAGTCGGGCACGGCGTCGGTGCGCCATGCTGCGAACGGGGGGTAATTGGAGACGAAGTAGTTTCCTGCGGTGGTCTCCGTGCGCGGGGGCGCTGGACTGCCGGGGGGCGAAGCATCTGCCGGGGAGGTGTTCATCTCGAACTTTGGGGTCATCGTGCCCGTCGCGTCGGGGCGGTGCAAACGGGAACCCGGCGGGCTGCATTCCGGCTTCGCCCCGGGGGCGTTGCGAGGGTAGGCTGCCGGGAGGGTGCGACTGCTGGATCGTTACTTGCTGCGGGAGCTGATGGTGCCGATGGGGTTCTGCCTTGGCGGCTTCATGGTGTTCTGGCTTTCCTTCGATCTTCTGGGGCAGGTGGGGACGTTGCAGCAGCGGGGCCTTGGGGCGCAGGAGGTGGCATGGTACTACTGCCTTGAGGTGCCGGAGATGGTGTCCACGGTGCTTCCGGTGGGATTTCTGCTGGCGTTGCTATACGCGCTGACGCAGCACGCGCGGCACAACGAGATCACGGCGATCCGTGCTGCCGGCGTGGGGATGTGGCGTCTTTGCGTGCCCTACCTCGGCGTGGGGTTGGTCATGGTCGCCTTCCTCCATGCGATGGCGGAGCACGTGGCGCCGGCGTGCCGCGCCCGCCAGGAGCGCGTCCTGCTCGGCCCTGCGCAATCGGCCGCCGACGGCGTCTGGCGGGAGCGCATCGACGTGGAAAACGCCGCTGACCGCCGTGTTTGGAACGTGGGGGCGTTCAACGAGGCGACAGGAGACATGCGTCGCCCGCGAGTCCGGCTTTGGCTGGGTCCGGGCTCCCGGCAGGCGTGGATGGCGCGCAGCGTGACATGGACGAACGGCGCATGGAGGGCAGCCGGGGTGACGGAGTCCATGCAGCGTTCCGGGTCGGATCCCGCCCCCGTCCTTGCGCCCCGGCCCTCGGCGGACTTCCCGTCGCCGGGCACGGCTCCCGGGCAACTTCCGTGGAAGGGGACGAAGGTGACGGTCTGGGTGCCCATGCCTTCATGGACGACCAATGCGGCGGGGGTGAAGACCAACGTCCTTGTGCCCACTGCCCAGTCCTGGACGACGAATGCGTCCGCGACGGGCCCCGGGGGCGAGACATGGCGGGCTTCGTCGGTCCACCCCTCGGGCACATGGCTTGGCGACGTCCGGGTGGAGCGGGGCGCGCCGCCTGGTGCATGGCGCCTTGTGATGGGCGATGCGGCGACGTGGAGCGGCAAGGCATGGGTCTTCACGAACGTGACCGAGTACCTCTTCCGCGGGGCCAAGGACGGCGAGCCCATGGTCGCCACCGTGGCCGGGATGGAGGTGGTGGAGGCCATGGAGTCCCCGGAGCTGTTCCGGTCCGAGATCCGGGTCAACAGCCTCCGGCGCGGCCGGGCGTTGAGGCGGCCCGAGCTGACGTTGCGCGAGATCGACGAGTATCGGCGCATCCACCCGAACGTGGCGGCGGACCTGCGTGCGACGCTGGAGACGCAATGGCATGCCCGATGGGCGGCGCCATGGACTTGCCTTGTCGTGGTGTTGATTGCGGTTCCGTTCGGGGTTGTGCCGGGGCGTCGGAACTTGTTTTACGGCGTGGCCGGGAGCATCGGGCTGGCGTTTGTGTACTTCATCGTGCAGCGGCTGGGGTTCGCGATGGGCCAGAGCGGCGAGGTGCCCGCATGGGCCGCCGCATGGGCTCCCAACGTGGCCTTTGGCGTCGCGGGGGCATGGCTGACGTCGCGCATCCGATGAACGCGCCGGAGGAAAGGGCGTCGCGGGAGGAATTGCTGCGGCGACTGCACCGGGCCGAGACGCTGGCGCGCGTGGGCCGTGTAATTCACTCGACCCTGGAGCCGCGCGAGGCGCTTCGGGTGATCGTGGGCGAGGCGGTGGCGGTGGCGGGGGGCTCGTCGGGCTCGGTGTGCCTGTTGAACCCGACGACCGGGTTGTTGGAGATCGAGGCGGCGCACGGGTTGCCGCCGGACGCACGGTCCGTGCGGTTGCGTCCGGGGCACGGGATCACGGGATGGGTGGCGAGGACGGGCAAGGTGGCCCGGGTGGGGAACGTGGGGTCGGACCGGCGTTACGTGAGCGTGCGGGGCGGGGTGGTTTCGGAGATGGCGGTGCCGTTGAGGGTGAACGGGGAGGTGCGGGGGGTGTTGAACGTGGACTCGGAACGCGAGGACGCGTTCGACGAGTGGGACCAATGGCTGCTGGAGGAACTGGCGATGCTTGCGGCGCAGGCGATCCAGAACTCCTGGGTGTACGAGGCGTCGCGGCACCGGGCGCGGCTGCTCGAGTCATTGGTCCGGACGAGCCAGCGGATCAACTCGACGGTCAGCCTGGACGACGCGTTGGAGGCGATCACGAAGGAGGCGCGCACGCTCATCGGGGCGAAGGTGTGCTCCATCATGATGCTGGACGAGGGCGGCGAGTGGCTGGACCTGAGGGCGTCGCATGGGGCGGGGCCGCGATATCGCGAGAAGCCGCGGCTTGCGGTTTCGGAGAGCCTGCTGGGGATCGTGGTGCGGCGCCGGAAGCCGTTGCAGGTGGAGGACGTGCAGGCGAGCGGCCGTTACCAGAACGTGGCGGTGGCGCGGGAGGAGGGCTTGGTGTCCTTGCTTTCGGTCCCGTTGATCTTCGAGGGGCGTTGCCTTGGAGCGTTGACGGTGTACACGGGCGAGCCGCACCTGTTCCCGGACGAGGAGGTCCGGACGTTGCTGGCGTACGCGGAGTTGTCGGCGCTGGCGCTGGAGAAGGCGCGCCTTTACGAGCGGCTGGTGGCCTCGGAGGAGGAGTTGCGGCAAAGCGAGCGGCTGGGGGCGCTGGGCTTGCTGGCTGCGGAGGTGGCGCATGAGATCCGGAACCCGCTCACCGTGATGAAGATGCTCCACCATTCGCTGGGGCTGGTGTTCGAGAACGGGGACCCGCGCGGGACGGACTTCCGGATCATGGGTGAGAAGATGGACCACCTGAACCGGATCGTGGACCGGGTGCTCGACTTCGCGCGGCCGTCTGAGCCGGTGCGGGTCCCGGTTGACGTGAACGCATTGATCCGGGACCTCGGGTTCCTGCTGAGGGCCAAGCTGCGGCATGCGGGGGTGCGACTGGACGCACGGCTTGATCCCGGCCTTCCGCGCATCTCCGGCGACCCCACCCAGCTTGAGCAGGCGTTCCTGAACCTCTCCCTCAACGCCATCGAGGCCATGCCCCGTGGCGGGACGCTCGACGTCGCGTCGCGGGTGATCCGGTCCGGACCGCGCCGTGCGGCGTCGGGCATCGTGGTGCGGTTCCGGGACACCGGGGAGGGCATGTCTCCGGAGCAACGCGCCCGGCTCTTCACGGCGCTGCTGGGCTCGACGAAGCCGCAAGGCAACGGCCTTGGGCTCGCGATCGTGAAGCGCATCATCGACGGCCATGGCGGCGTCATCCGCACGAGGTCCGAGCCCGGGAGAGGCACGGCGTTCACCGTGGCCTTGCCCCTGCGCCCCTGAGCCGCGGCGGCGCGTCCCGTTGCGTCGGCGCCCGGCGTCAGCCGCGACGTGCTTGCCCGAGGTTGGCGAGGATGCGCCCGGTCGATTTGGCGCGGTTCAGCGTGTAGAAGTGGACGCCCGGCGCGCCGTTCCTGAGCAGGTCCTGCACCTGCGCCGTGCAGTAGTCGATGCCGAACTCCGTCACCGCGTTGTCGTCGTCGCCAAGCCGGTCCAGCTGGGCCGAGAACGCTGGCGGAAGGCCCGCGCCGCACAACTCGACAAACTTGCGGGTCTGCTTGCCCGACAACACGGGTAGCAGGCCGGGGATGATGGGGCAGGTGATGCCGTGGGCCTCCGCAAGGTGGTCGCGCATCGCGTAGTAGTCCGCATTGTCGAAGAACAACTGCGTCACGACGAAGTCGGCCCCTGCGCGCACCTTCTCCGCGAGGAAGGCCCAGTCCGCCTTCCGACCCCGCTTCTGGGCCACGTGGCCCTCCGGGAAGCCCGCCGTGCCGACGCTGAACCCGCCGCGGTCCCGCAGGAAGCGGACGAGCTCGGACGAGTACTCGAACCCGCCCGGCGTGGGAACGAAGTCGCCCGTGCCGCCGGGCGGGTCCCCGCGCAGGGCGAGGATGTTGCGGACGCCGCGCCTTGCGGCCTCGTCCACGACGTCGGCCACCTCGCCGCGGGTGGCATTGACGCAGGTGAGGTGCATGAGGGTCGTGAGGCCATGCTCGCGCTGGATGCGCTCGACGATGCGGAGGGTGGACTCGCGGGTGCTCCCGCCGGCGCCATAGGTGACCGAGCAATACCCCACGGGCAACGACGCAAACGCCGGGAGCACCTCCGAGAAGAGCTTTCGCTCGCCCTCCTCCGTCTTGGGGGGGAAGAACTCGATGGAGAAGGACGGGGCACCGGCGGACGCGTCCGCAAGATGAATGTCGTGAATCGCTCGAACCATGGGCGCGACGATGGGGCGGGGCGCAAGGAGCCGCAAGGCTTTGGAGGCGACCGGCCGGACGAGGCGAGGGCCGGATTCCATTGGAAACCGCGAGAGGGGACGTGGCAGGGTGACCCCGGGTGGGGACGATCCGTTCCCCGCCCTTCTCCTCTCGGTATGGCGACACCTCCTCTCACGGCATCGGAAGTCCAGGAACTTGTTGGCGGCCTTGGCCGCCTTGCACGCAACCTTTGGTGGAGCTGGGACCAGGACGCCCAGGACCTCTTCCATGACTTGTCCCCGCGCGGCTGGCAGAACCTCTACCACAACCCGGTCGCGGTCCTGCATGAGGTCTCGGCCTACGAGCTGCGGGTGCGGATGCAGGAGCCCGGGTTCGCGGCGCGGGTGCGGACGGTGCTGGGGAAGTTCGAGGCCTACCTGCGGCACGACCGGACATGGGCGGCCATGGAGGCCCCCCGGATGGCATCCGCGCCCGTCGCCTACTTCAGCGCCGAGTTCGCGTTTCATGAGACGTTGCCCATCGCCGCCGGCGGCCTTGGGGCGCTCGCCGGGGACCACGCCAAGTCCGCCAGCGACCTCGGCATTCCCTTCGTGGGCGTCAGCCTTTTCTACCGGGAGGGCTACTTCCAGCAGGCCATCAACCACGAGAACTGGCAGACCGAGTACTACACCCAGCTCAACCCGAGGAACCTTCCCGTCGAGCCCGTCCTCGATTCCCGCGGCGAACCCCTCGTCTGCACCGTGCGCGTCGCCGCCACCACCGTCCGCTTCCATGCATGGCGCGTGAACGTGGGGCGCGTCCCCGTCTATTTGCTCGACACCAACCGCCCCGAGAACGAGCCGCACCTGCGGGACCTGACGCTCCGGGTGTACGGCGGGGACAGCACGACGCGGGTGTTGCAGGAGATCGTGCTCGGCGTGGGCGGCGTGAGGTTGTTGCGCATGCTGGGCCACCAGCCCGGCACGTTCCACATGAACGAGGGCCATGCCGCGTTCCTGACCCTTGAGCTCATCCGGGAGAAGCTGGCCTCCGGGCTTTCCTTCGACGAGGCCGCGCGGCGCACGACCGCCGAGTGCCTCTTCACCACCCACACGCCCGTCGAGGCCGGGCACGACCGCTTCAGCCCGGACCTCATGGCGTACGCGGCGCATGGCTTGGCGTCGGACCTCGGGCTCAACCACGACCAGCTCATGGGCCTTGGACGGGTGAAGGCCGAGGACCCCCATGAACCCTTCTGCATGACGGTCCTCGCCCTGCGGTTCAGCCGCGCCGCCAACGGCGTGTCCGCACTGCATGGCGAGGTGTCGCGCGAGATGTGGAAGGAGCTCTACCACGCCCCCCACGAGGAACAGGTGCCCATCGGCCATGTCACCAACGGCATCCACCTCGTCGGGTGGATGAAGGGCACCGTGCGCAAGTTCTGGCGCGGCAAGCACCGGGAATTGCACCCGGGCCGTACCGACCTCGACTGGATCGCCGACGCCAATTCCCGGGAGTTCTGGGCGAGCGTGTCGGACCCGGCGGTGGTGTCGGACGCGGAGCTTTGGGCGCTGCGCTACCGATTGAGGCGAGAGCTGATCGAGTTCACGCGACGCCGTCTCCTGCTGCAAGGGCACACGTTCAGCCCCGGGGACTTCATCACCTTCGACAGCTTCCTAAACCCGGACGCGCTCACGATTGGGTTTGCCCGGCGCTTCGCGACGTACAAGCGCGCCCCCTTGATCTTCGACCCGTTCGACGACGTGGTGCGGCTCGTCCGGGACAGCTCACGCCCGGTGCAGTTCATCTTCGCGGGCAAGGCACACCCGCGCGACGACGCCGGCAAGGCCTTCATCCAGAAGGTTATCCACCTGTCCAAGTATTCCGAGCTGAAGGGCCACCTTGTCTTCATCGAGAACTACGACATCCACGTCTGCCGGATGATGGTCTCGGGGTGCGACATCTGGCTGAACAACCCGCGGCGCCCGCTCGAGGCCTCGGGCACCAGCGGCATGAAGACGACCCCGCACGGCTGCCTCAACCTCAGCATCCTCGACGGGTGGTGGCGCGAGGGCTACGACGGATCGAACGGGTTCGCCATCGGGCCGGACTCGCACCCGGCCGACGTGGCGGAGCAGGACCGCGTGGACAGCCTCAACCTGTACCATGCGCTGACCGAGCAGGTGATCCCGGAGTTCTTCCACCTTGACTCGGACGGCATCCCGCGACGGTGGGTCGCGCGCATCCGCCGGGCGATGGCGACGCTGGCGCCGGAGTACACGACATGGCGGATGGTGCAGGAATACACGCGCAAGTACTACCTGCCGGCGGCTGGAAACAGCTAGGCCGGGCCGGACGGGGCGGGGCGCATCGGGCAAGGGTGCGCGCCCCGAAGCGCGGCGTAAGCAATCAGCCTCTTCCTCCGATGAAGTGCAGTGTCATGGGGCATGGTGCCCGTTGGCAGGAGGCAAGCTGGTATGCACGGATGGATAGCCGGGATGTTGGAGGGGCTGAGGTTCGGCAAGGCGGAGCGTTGCGGGAGCGTTTGGTTGGTGCCGCTTGGGCGGCCGGGCGAGGGCGGCGAGGGGCAAGGGCATGGAAAGGGGCCGGGTTACCGTCCCATGCCCGAGGCGATGGCGCGGGGTGAGTTGCTGGTGACGGAGGTTCCGCCCGCCGGCGAGGTGAGCCGCGTTCATGTCCAGAACCGGGGCGAGCTTCCGGTGCTGATGCTCGAGGGAGAGGAATGGTCGGGCGGGAAGCAAAACCGGGTTATGACCACCAGCGTGATGCTGGCTTCCGGGGCGGATGCCCGGGTGGCCGTGGCATGCAGCGAGCCGGGGCGCTGGCATTACCACGGGGCCGGGACGGGGCCAGCGCTGGGGGATTCCGGGGCGGTCGCGCCGATCGGCCTGAGGCGTGAGATGCGCTTGGCCCGGGGAGTGGGCGCGGCCGGCGAACCCGATCAGGACGCCATTCAGGCGGCGGCATGGCGGGGTCTGGAGGGATGGCGAGCCCGGATGGGCACGGGGCGCACGTTGGCGGAGTGGCAGGCACAGGAAGCCAGTCGATGGGATGCGGCGGAGCAGCGGGTCGCATGGGTTCCCGGGCAGGTGGGCTGGTTGGTGGCGGTCGATGGGGAGTGGGTTGCGCTGGAGGTGGTTTCACGACCGGCGGCATGGCGTCGTTGGCACGGCAAGATGTTGCGGGGCGTGCTGGCTCCGTGGCCGTGGGCCGGGCCGTCGAAGGTGGGCGGCGGTGGGACGGGTTCATGCCAGAATTCGGCCGGCATGGGCTCGCGGGGCGGACCCAAGGGGTGGGTGCATCCCGGGAACGGCAAGCCAGATTCGTGGCGGGGGTTGGACGCGATGGCAGCGGACGAGGTAGGAAGCGAGGAATGGGGAAGGCGCGCGAGGGCGGTCATGCACGATTTGGCGAGGGTGCCGGGAACGGCAAGTCGGGCCACCGGCGAGGGGCAGATGGAGGAGCACGTGTCCTCCCATTGGGTGGGCGCGGCCCTGATGCAGGCGGGGGAGGTGTTGCACGGCGGCTGGCAGCGGGTTGATGTCGCGGCCGCCTTGGATCGCGTCGAGGCGCGGGAACCGGTTCAGGAACCGGCAGGGATGGTATCGGCCTTGAGGTAGGGCCTGAGCGGTTCGGGAACGAGGATGGAGCCGTCGGCTTGCTGATGGGTTTCGACGAGGGCAACAAAGAGGCGGGCCAGCGCGGTGCCGGAACCGTTGAGGATGTGGGGGAAGCGGTTGTCGCCGGAGACGGGGTCCTTGAAGCGGAGGTTCATGCGGCGGGCTTGGTAGTCCTCGCAGTTGGAGCAGCTTGAGACTTCGAGGAACTGGCCTTGGCCGGGGGCCCAGACCTCGATGTCGTAAGTCATGGCGGAGGCGAAGCCCATGTCGCCGGTGCACAGGTTAATGACGCGGTAGTGGAGGCCGAGGCGTTGGAGGACGGTCTCGGCGTTGCGGACCATGGACGCGAGCTCGTCGTAGCTGGAGTCGGGGTGGACGATCTTGATGAGCTCGACCTTGTCGAACTGGTGGACACGGATCATGCCGCGGGTGCCAACCCCGGCGGCGCCCGCCTCGGCGCGGAAGCAGGGTGAGTAGGCGACGTAACGGACGGGCAGGTCGGGGCCGAGTAGGATTTCCTCGCGATGGATGTTGGCGACGGGGGCCTCCGCGGTGGGGAGGAGGTAGAGCTTGCCGAGGGTGGATGCGTCGAGGCCCTCCTGAACGGCATAGGCTTGGTCCTTGAACTTGGGGAACTGGCCCACGCCCACCATGCAGTGCTCGCCGACGATGTAGGGGGGTGCGACCTCGCGGTAGCCGTGCTCGTTCTGGTGAAGCTCGAGGAGGAAGTTGATGAGGGCGCGCTCAAGGCGGGCGCCCCAGCCGGTGTAGAGCAGGAAGCCCGAGCCGCTCAGCTTGGCGCCGCGCGCGAAGTCGATCAGCCGAAGCTTCTCGCAGAGCGCGACATGGTTGAGGGGCTTGAATGGGAATGCCGGCGGGCTGCCCCAACGACGAATCTCCGGGTTGTCCTCGGCCGTGGCTCCATGGGCGACGGAGGGGTGCGGGAGGTTGGGGATGGAAAGGAGCAAATCGTCTCGCCGAGCCACGGCGTCGGCGACCTCGCGGTCCAGTTCCGCGATGCGATCGCCAATCGAACGAACCTCGGCCTTCATGGCGTCGGCTTCGGCGGCCTTTTTCTGGGCCATCAACGCCCCGATTTCCTTGGAGGCGCTGTTGCGGCGGGCCTTGAGCTTCTCGGTCTCCGCAAGTGCGTTGCGCCTTCGCTCGTCCTCGGCCAGCACCTCGGCGACCTTGGCGTCGTCCCCGCCGCGCCGGGCGGCGAGCCGTTCGCGAACGAAGTCGGGTTTTTCCCGCAGCAACTTGATGTCCAGCATGCGGGCGAGGATGGGAACGGCGGCGCGGCGGGCAATCCGGAACTTGATGCCACCCTTCCATGGGCGGCCACCCGGCCGCGCTCAGCCCATCTCCGCCACGGCGGCGGCAAAGGTGAACCCGCCGCCAAACGCCGCCATGCCGACGCGCCCGGACCGGCCCTCAGCGAGCATCTCGGCCATGGCGATGGGAATGCTGGAGGAGGAGGTGTTGCCGTGGCGCGCGACGTTGCTGACGACGCGGTCGGCGGGAACGCCCGAGCGTTGCTGGGCGGCCGAGATGATGCGGCCGTTGGCCTGGTGCGGGACGATCCACGCGAGGTCCTCGATGGTGGTCCCGGCGTCGATGCAGGCTGCGCGCAGCATGGTGTTCATCTGCCGAACGGCGAGGGGGAACACCTTCACCCCGTGCATGGCGACCGGGGCGCAGTGCCCGTCGCGGATGCGGCCGATGTTGAGGATGGAGCCATCCTCGCCGCGTGCCGAGAGCAGGGGCCGGTGCAAGCGCAGGGGAGCGTTGGCCGCCGCGGGTCCCCCCTCGACGACGACGGCGGTCGCGGCGTCCCCGAAGACGATGGCGGTGTCGAAGTCCGCCGGGTCCAGGAACCGGGACATCGCCTCGGCGGTCACCACGAGGTAGCGGGTGCCGGGGCGGGCGACGCAGGCGTCATGGGCCTGCTGCAAGGCGTAGAGCCAGCCGCTGCATGCGGCGAGGACGTCGTAGGCGGCCACGTCGTCCTGTGCCTCCCCTCCGGCGAGGGCGTGTTGCAAACGGCAGGCCAAGCTCGGGCTCACCTCAAGCGGCGTGCTGGTGCTCACGATGATGCCGCACAGGTCCCGGATCCCGATCCCCGCCGAGGCCAAGGCCTTTCGCGCCGCCCGTTCCGCAAGGTCGAGCACCGTCTCCCCGGGCTCGCACCAATTCCGTCTCACGATCCCGGTCCGCTGGACGATGTCGTCGGTCGTCCTTCCCGGGAAACGGGCCAGCAAATCCTCGTTGGTCACTTCGCGCGAGCCCGTGACGAAGCTCAGGCCTCGCAGGCCGACCCATGCCTTGCGTCCGTGCGATTCCACGGGTGCCGTGGTCATGGACGGCGTGACGCCATCCGTGACCTTCACCGCGCCCGTGATGCGACGCCGCCCCTCGACGGGAATGCGCCGGACGCGCGCGTGGTTCCCGGCCGGTGTCTGGATGCGCGCGATGGGTGTGCCGATCGTGACCCGCTCGTCCGCGGGCACCAGGCCCCGAATGACGCCGGACACGGGCGCGCGAAGATCAAAGGTCGCCTTGTCGGCCTCGCATTCGGCAAGAAGGTCGCCAGCCTTCACGGCCGCGCCCTCTCGCACCTTCCATGCAACCACGGTGACGTTCTGGTCCGCCGGGCTTGTGCCCGCCGCCTCGAGGATGTGCTCCGCCCCGGGGACGTCCTCGTTGGCAGGTTCCTCCGAGAACTCCAGCCCGCACAGTTGCGCGGCGGCCTCGATGATCCTCCCGGCCGAGGGCAGCACGGCGAGCTGGTTGGCGTAGTTGCAGGGGACGTAGGTGTCGGGTCGCGTGATCCGCCGGACCGCGACGGGGACGCCGGCGCGCTCGGCGACCGTGGCGGCGACCTCGGCCCCGAAGCCGCACGTGCGGTTGTCCTCATGGACGACGACAAGGCGCCGGGTCTTGCGGACGCTGGCGAGGACGGCTTGATCGTCCCATGGGCTTATGGATCGGAGGTCGATGACCTCGGCGCGAACGCCGGCCGGGGCCAGCTCGGTCGCGGCACGATCGCACAGGGGAACCGTGGCGCCCCATGCTACCAGCGTGACGTGCGCGCCCTCGCGAACGACCCGGGCGCGTCCGGGCGGAATGCGCACCATCGAAAGATCCGCGTGCGCGGCGACGCTGGCGTCGTTGAGCAGGACCTTGGGGTACAGGAAAAGCGTGGGGCGCCCGCCTTCGAGCGCGGCACGGAGCATCCCGGCCGCGTCGAGCGCGTTGGAGGGCATGAGGACGTCAAGCCCGGGAACATGGGCGAAGGTGGACTCGAAGGTCTGGGCATGGAACGGGCCAAGGCCGGGCCGGTAGCCGCCGCACGGGGCAAGGATGAGCACGGGTGCCCGCCATCCGCCATCCGTGCGCCACCAGATCGAGCCCAGCTCGCTCGCGACTTGGTTGAAGCAGAGCGGGAGGAAGTCCGCGAACTGGATGCAGGCGACCGGACGACCGCCGGCCAGCGCCCTGCCAATGCTTTGCCCCACGATCAGGCTCTCGGACAACGCGGAGTTCACCACGCGCCCCGGGAACTCGCGGCTCAGCCCCCGCGTCAGGCCGAACACGTCCCCCTTGGGATCCTCGATGTCCTGGCCCAGCAACGACACCGACGGGTCGCCCGCGAGCGCGTCATGCAGCACGTTCCGCATCGCGGCGAGCATCGTGACGGGCCCGGCCAGCGGCGCGCCCGGCGCCTCATGGGTGGCCGGGCCCTTCCATGGTTCGCGCGCGTCGTGGTTCGGATCGGGATTGGGGCATGCCAGCGCCGTGTCCGCCGCCGCCCGAACCTCCGTCTCGACATGGCGGCCCAGCGCATCGAGCTCGGCCTGCGACATGCCCTCGGCCAAAAGCTTGAGCGACAACAGGACGATCGGGTCCGCATCCTTTCGTGCTGCCGCCATCTCCTCCTCGGGCCGGTACACGCGTTCGTCGTCGGCGTTCGTGTGATGGGTCAGCCTTTGGACCCTCAGGACGACGAGGGCCGGCCGTCCTTCCGTGCGCATCCGTGCCACGATGGTTCCGAAGGCCTCGATGCATCCGGACGGGTCCGTGCCGTCGAGCCGGTGGATCGGGATGCCCATGAACGCGTCGGGAGCGGTGTCGCCATGGGAATAAAAGGTGCGCCCGGCCGTGTGGGTGGAGATGGCGAGCCCGTTGTCCTCGACGAGGAACAAGACCGGCAACGACTCCCGCGCCGCCTCCGAGATTGCCTCCAGCACCTCCCCTTGCTGCGTTGTGCCGTCGCCCATCGCGCACACGACGAGTGCATGGCCGCCTTGAGGGCGGGCGTGGCGCTTGCTCCGGATTTCATGGGCGACGCCCACGGCATGGAGGGCGTTGTTGCCCACGGGGGCCACCATGCTGAGGACCCGCAGGCGCGGGGCGCTGAGATGGGCACTCATCTGGCGCCCGGCCGAGTGCGAATCCCGCGTGCAGACCAAGCCGTGGAAGAAGTCGAGCGGGGTCATGCCGCGGGCCAGCATCAAGGCCTTGTCCCGGTAGTGCAGGTGCAGCCAATCCTCCGCGTCGAGGTGGCACGCCAACGCCGCGCTCGCCTCGTGGCCCGCGCCGCCGACATGGAAGAAGGCCTCCCCGCGATGGACCAGTTCCATCTCGACGCGGTCGATCCAGCGGGCGGTGACCATGGCCCGCCACACGGCGAGCCCGGGACCACCGCATGCCGGAGACGCTCCGGCAGCAGGGAGTGCCCCGGCCCTGTCCGGGGTCGGGGTCGCCCTGAAATCGCGGGAGCCCCCATGGGCTTCCGTGTCCGGCGGGTTCGCTCGCATGACCTGAGGATAAGGCGTCGGATTGGGCCAACGCCAGCCTTGGGGAGGGGGCGTGATCCCCGGGTTGCGTGGCGACCTCGTCGCGACACGGACGGCGTTGTCGCGGGTGGAGGCGCCGAGGACGGGGGTGCCGGAGGGCGCGTTCCTCCGGTCAACCATGCCGAAGGGCCGGCTAGCGGGCCGGGGATGGGCGGCGGGCGGTGGGAGGGACGAATCGTTCAACGTATTTGGCCAACATGTCGGCCTCGAGGTTGACGCGGTCACCTGCCTTGCGATCGCGAAGGGCCGTCACCTCGAGCGTGTGCGGGATGATCCAGATTCGGAATCCCTTTGGGAGGACCTCGGCGACGGTGAGCGAGATGCCATCGACCGTGATGGAGCCCTTCTGGACAAGGTAGCGGCGCAGGGCGACGGGCGCCTCGACGTCGAGCACATGGTCCCGGCCTTCGCGTTCCCAGCGTCGGATGACGCCGGTGCCATCGACATGGCCGGTGACGAAGTGGCCGCCGATGCGGTCGCCGACGGCAAGGGAGCGCTCGAGGTTGACGAGGGTGCCGACCATGGCGTCGCCGATGCTGGTGCGACGCCATGTCTCGGCGAGGAGATCGAAGGCGAGCATCCGCTTGCGGCCGTTGCGGCGATTGGACACGAGGGTGAGGCAGCATCCATTGACGGCGATGCTGTCGCCGAGGCGGGCGCCTGTTCCCGCCACGGACGCCTCCACCACGAGGCGGATGGACGATGCTCCTTGCTCGATCAAGGCCACGCGCCCGGCCTCCTCGACGATTCCCGTGAACATGATCGGGGAGGAACCACGGAACCGGGGGAAGGTCAAGTGCGGCGCCGGATGTCGGGGAGCAGGAGGGTGGTGGCGGCGAGGATCATGATGCCGGCGCCCCAGCCCATCTGGGCGGGGGTGGCGTGCTGGATGGCCCAGAAGGCGGCGAAGGGCGCGAGCACGCCTCGGATGCCAGTGAGGAACGTATGGACGGACATGTAGTCGGCGACGCGTTCAGGTGGGGCCACCTTGGTGGTCCAGAGCGACCATGCGACGTCGCCGCCGGCGTTGGAGACACCGTACACGATGGCTCCGAGGACAAGCCCGGCCGTGGAGTTGGAGGTGAAGAAGGCAGCGATGCCCGCCGCGAACCCCACGTTGAGGGTGCAACGCAGGGCGAAGAAGTTCATGCGGTCGAAGAGCCGTCCCCAGACCGGGCTCAGGAGCAGCCGTGCCATGTTGGGGATGACGAGCGTGTAGAGGGCGATGCGGGTGGCGTCCATGCCGAGGCCGTGCCGGGGGTTGCCAAGGTATTCCACGCGGAGCGGCAGCATGGCAAGGTTGGCAAAGCCCATCAGCATCCATGCGACGAGCGCGTTCCTGAAGACGGGGTCTGTCCAGACGTACCTCATGGCATGCAGGGGGTGGGAGCCCGCCGCGGCGGGCAGGGGCGAGGACGGGATGCCCGCGACGCTCCATGCGGCACCCGCGAAGGCGGCGGAGAACGCCGCGACCAGCCATCGTTCGCGTCCGGGAATCGCGTCGAGGACGGCGCCGCACGCCGCGAGGAACGCGGTCGCCCCGGGGCGGGGCAGGGGGTCAAGCCACCAACCGGCGACGGCGCCGAAGGCGATGGCGATGGCGATGCGGATGACGATGGCTTGGGAGAAGAGGCGTCCGCGGCGATCGGCCGGGTAGTTGTCCTGATAGACCTGCGTGAGCAACGGGATGGAGGAAAAGGGCATGGCGAGGGCGAGGACGCAGCAGGCGGCAAACGCGGCGCCCCACGACGCGGGCATCAGGGCGGCGAGGGACATGGCGACGGCGCTGCACGCGAGCATCCTTGAGGCGACGGCGGCGGGTCTGCGGCCGGTGGACTGGACCCAGTTGATGGTCACGGGGCTGAGGAGGAGGCCGATGCTGCCCCCGGCGGCGACCCATGCCTTGAGGGTGGCGCCGGCCGAGAAGGCGCGCGTGGCGACGAGAAGCAGGAAGGTGTTTCCGGCCGTCTCGATGGCACCGGCGCAAAGCGAGCGCCACCGCTCGCGTCGTGTCGTGACCGCCGTGCGCTCCTCCAACGTCATCCGGGGCAAGGCTTGGCCGAACGACCCGCCATGGAAGCGGAATCCGTGGCCCTCGCAGCCCGGGCGATTGAAACGGCGCATGGGAGCCATGCGCCCGGGTGGTGCCGAGGGCGACGGACGGGGCGGCTTGGGATCACGGCAGGGCTAGGCCCGTCGTTGGGCCGAGGCGGCGCGAACCTTGGAGGTCCAGCGATGAAACAACTCGCGAGCAAGGTCCGTGGCCTCGGCGGCATCGACGCCCTCGGTCGCCTCTTGGGGCGTGGGGAGCCATGCGGGGCGGGTCG
>CAIYFP010000183.1 GCA_903925515.1 uncultured Verrucomicrobiota bacterium | reverse complement strand
GGTGTTTCGCCGCGAGGGATTTTCGTGTCCCACGAGGAGCGAGCCACGACGTGGGACGCGAAAAGAGCCGCGGCCCTTCGGGTGCCTCCAAGAAGGCCCCGGGGCTTCGTGGTTCGTCCGTCACAGACCGCTGCGGGTAGGCTCCGTCCTCACGCCTTGCTCCGGGGCATTCTTGGAGCAACCCAACACCAGCGATTTGTGAGACACGACACTAGCTCGCGTCCTTCTCCAGCTCCTTGTTGAACCTCCTCAGACGCTCGCGGAAGCCGGACACGACGTCCTCGAGCCATGCGTCGGCGAGGCGGCGCCGGACGGTGACGGCGTAGAACCGGATGGAGAGGCCGCGCACGGGAAGGACTTGGCGGAGGCCCGAGGCCTTGAGGTCGCGCTCGACCACGATGGCGGATACGAGGGCCAACCCCTTTCCGGAGAGGGCGAGGAGGCGAAGGAGGGCCATGTCGTCCACCTCGGCGCGAACGTCGGCGGAGACGCCGGCCTCGCCGAGGAGGAGGTCGAATTCCTCGCGTAGCTGGATTTGGCGGGTGGGAAGAAAGAGGGGGATGTCCGCGAGGAAGTGGGGAAAGCCTTGGAGGGTGTCCATGCGGCGGAGGCGCCCGACGAGATATGCATCGACCTCGCCGAGGAGGTGGTTGAAGACCTCGGGTGCCCCGCCCTGCGGAACGGGGGCATGGGAGAGCACGACGTCGAGCTCGTGGGCACGAAGGCGCGCAACCAGGTCGTCCAAGGCGCCGGCGGAGACGGAGGCGACGGTGTTGGGACGAGAGAGGAGCGGCTCGATGAAGTCGTACTGGAGGTTCTTGGAGAGGGACCCGACGGCACCGATGCGAAGGACGCGCCTGCGGCTGGCGCCGGGTCGGCGAAACACGTCGAGAAGCTCCGCGCCGGACTGGTGGATGGCCTCGGCATGGTCGAGCGCGGCGCGGCCGGCATCGGTGAGGACCATGGACCGGCCGCCGCGCTCGAAGAGCGGCGTGCCGAGCCAGAGCTCAAGCTCCCTCACCTGCTCGCTGAGGGTGGAAGCGGAGACGTTGAGTGCCTTCGCGGCGCGGGTGACGCCCCCGAGGCGAGCGATCACGCGAAAGCGCATGACGTGGTGGTAATTCAGCCACTCACCCGGGGCTTCCATGTCCGACGCGTTTCCCATTCGTTCGGGATTACCGCACGAAGCGTTCTGTTATTCGACATTTTTGCAGGGAGGAACGTGGGCAGGGTTGTCGGCGATGAATTCGGAGGATGTCGAGGAACGAGGGCCGTGGGCGGGAGGCGGCACGACGATCATGGTGCTGGATGCCCTGGGAGGCTGCGGCGGGCCGGCCCCGATGGCAGGCATGGGCGCGGGACGGGTTGCATGGGTTTCACTGGTGTCGCCGCGGCGGGCATTGGGTTGGCTGCTTGACGAGGACGAGTACGAGGGGGCGTGGCTCGCAGGGGACGGCCGGGCGCGGTTCAGGCTGGCGGGCCGCGAGGAGGAGGCGGACGTGCCCGTTGTCGCGACGGACTCCCTCGCACTGCGATGGCTGGCCGGGGAGCTTCGTCGAAGGCTCGACGCAGAGGCCAGACCCGCTGCGACGGTCGCCGGAGCCGCCCTCGCGGCATGATTTCCACGGAACAACAAACGGAACCAAAACCAACGAAAAGAAGACCATGAGCAACGAGACAAGCCCACCCATCCCAGTCACCCTGATCCCCGGCGACGGCGTCGGCCCCGAGGTCGTCGATGCGGCGCGCCGCATCGTCGATGCGACGGGCGTGCGCATCGCATGGGAGGAAGCGCACGCCGGCGCGTCGGTGTTCAGGAGGGGCATCGCCTCGGGCGTGCCACAGGAGACGATCGACTCGATCGGGCGGACGCGGCTGGTGTTGAAGGGGCCCTTGGAGACGCCCGTGGGTTTCGGGGAGAAGAGCGCGAACGTGACCCTTCGGAAGCTGTTCGAGACCTACGGGAACATCCGGCCGGTGCGGGAATTCCCGGGCGTGCCGTCGCCGTACGCGGGGCGCGGGATCGACCTTGTGATCGTTCGGGAGAACGTGGAGGACCTGTACGCGGGGATCGAGCACATGCAGACGCCGGGGGTGGCGCAATGCCTGAAGCTGATCTCGCGCAAGGGCTGCGAGAAGATCGTGCGTCTGGCCTTCGAGTTTGCACGGGCAGAGG
>CAIYFP010000182.1 GCA_903925515.1 uncultured Verrucomicrobiota bacterium | reverse complement strand
GCCCCTCAGGTCCCCCATCGCCTCCACCACCTCCTCGTGCGTCTCCCCCAGCCCCAGCATCAGCCCGGACTTGGTCAGCATCCCCCCCTCGCCCCGCTCCTTCGCCTTCATCAAAACCCGCAACGAACGGTCGTACGTCGCGCGATGCCGCACCGAGGGCGTCAGCCGCCGCACCGTCTCAAGGTTGTGGTTGAAGATGTCCGGCGCCGCCCCAAGCACCCGCTCCAACGCGGCGTCCCGGTCCAGGAAGTCCGGCGTCAGCACCTCCACCACCACCCCGGGGTTCATCCCCCGCACTGCCTCGATCGTCCGCCGGAAATGCCCCGCGCCGCCGTCCTCAAGGTCGTCCCTTGCCACGGCCGTGATCACCACGTGCCCCAACCCCATCCGCCGCACCGCCTCCGCCACCCGCGCCGGCTCGTCCTCCTCCAACGCAAGCGGCTTCGCCGTCGAGACCGCGCAGAAGCCGCACGCCCGCGTGCAACGATCCCCCGCGATCATGAACGTCGCCGTCCCGCGCGACCAACACTCCCAATGATTCGGGCAACGCGCGCTCTCGCACACCGTGTGCAAACCCAGCCCCTCCAGCAACGTCCGCGTCCGCGTGAACGCGCTCGTCGCCGGCAACGAAACCTTCAGCCAGTCCGGCAGCCGCCTCCCTGGCGGCAACGCCACGGCAGGCCGTCCCGTCCCCACCCCCAACGCACCCTCGCACTTGCTCATCGCGCGGCGAAGGATGGGCATGCGACGCCGCTTGGCAAGCCACCGGCCGTCCCACGCTTGAATCCCGCCGCCGCTCGAACACTCTCGGCTCCCATGCGCGCTCCACGGCACCTCTTCCTCGCATCCCTCGTCCTCGCCTCCTCCCTCCCTGCCGCCTCCCCAGCTCCCAACGACTCCCGCTTCGGCTTCTCCGGCCCGGAAATCTTCCCCGTGGACAACGGCATCGACTTCCTCCGGACCGCCGACATGGACGGCGACGGCCGCAATGACCTTGTCGTCGTCAACAACGCCCGCTCCAAGATCGCCATCCTCCTCAACCAGACCGGGCTCACCAATCCCGCCGCCTCCACGCGTCCCCAGCCCGTGGGCCGTCGCGACGTCAACGAGCTCCCACCCGGCTCCCGCTTCCGCATCGAGAGCATCTCCTCCGAGAAACGCATCTCCAGCCTCGTCGTCGAGGACCTCAACGGCGACCAACGCCCCGACCTTGCCTACTTCGGCGAGCCCAAGGAGCTCGTCGTCCAGCTCAACCATGGCACCAACTCATGGTCCCTCCCGCGCCGCATCGACCTCCCCGACGGCCTCCTCAACCCCAATGCCCTCGCCTCCGGCGACATCAACGGCGACCACCTCCCGGACCTCCTCCTCCTCGCCGAGCGCCACGTCCACGTCATCCTCCAGCGCCCCGACCACTCCCTCGCCGACCCCGTCAAGCTCCCCTACTCCGGCTCCGTCAAGGCCGTCCAGGTCCATGACATCGACGGCGACGGCCGCCTCGACCTCCTCCTCGTCAACTGGGACCATCCCAACCCCTTCCGCTTCCGGCTCCAGGATGCCCACGGCCAGCTCGGCCCCGAAACCCACCTGCCCCTCGCGCCCGTCCGGTCCTACACCGCCGACGACCTCGACGGCGACCGCCGCACCGAGCTCGTCACCATCGCCGCCAAGTCCGGCCGCGCCGCCGTCAGCAACGTCCGACGCAAACCCGCCGACGCCGCCGTCGGGCCCCTCCTTGACGGCCCCTTTTCCGTCCTCCCGCTCCCCCGAACCGACAAGTCCCGCCGCGGCATGGCATGGTCCGACATCAACGCCGACAACCTCCCCGACCTCCTCGTCGCCGACCCCGACGGCGGCCAGGTCCTCGTCCACCTCCAGCAACCCGACGGCTCCCTCGCCGCCCCCGGAACCTACCCCGCCCTCAGCGGCGTCACCGACATCGCCGCCCTCGACTGGAACCATGACCGCGTCACCGAACTCCTCCTCCTGAGCCCGGACGAGAAGCAGGTCGGCCTCGCCATGGTCGAGAAGTCCGGCCGCGTCGCGTTCCCCAAGCCCCTGCCCATCCAAGGCAAGCCCCTCGCCCTCGCGGCCGGCGAACTCGCCGTCGGCCAGCCCGTCGTCGCCGTGATCGCCGAACGCGAGGAAAAACGAAGCAAGGACGGCAAGCCCGAGTCGGTCGTCCTCCGCGAGCTCGTCCTCGTCGGCCCTGACCTCAAGCCCATCGCACAGACCCTCGCCGACTCCTTCAAGGGCAACCCCTCCACCCTTGCCTTCCATGATGCCGACCAAGACGGGCTCACGGACCTCGTCGTCCTCACCCCCTACGAGAAGATCAAGGTCCTCCGCCAACGCCCGGCCTCCCAGGACGCAAGGCGCTTCGAGGAAATCGACATCAACCCGCCCGGCGGCTCCAGCGACGCCCCGTGGCTCGCGTTGGCCGACGCCGACGCCGACGGCAAGCCCGAGCTCCTCCTCGCCCAGAAGAACTTCGTCCGCGCCGTCGTCCTCCAGGGCTCCCCGGGCCACGACGCCTCATGGAACTTTGCCGTCCGCGACCAAGTCAACGGCGCCAGCAGCAGCTCCCGCATCGTCGGCGCCGCCGTCCTCCCCCTCCCCGGCAGCAAGTCGCCCGCCTTGGTCCTCTTCGACGCCGACCGAAAGGGCCTCACCCTCTGCACCCGCAATGCGGCCGGTGTCTGGGAGCCCGGCAAGACCCTTGCACTCCCCGTCACCGACTTCGCCTCCCTCCAGCCCATCTCACTCGGCACCAACACCGCATCCCCCAACGCCATCGCGTTTCTCGGCCCAAACGCCGTCGCATGGAAAAGCTTCTCCGGCGAGTCATGGGAACTGGGCGAGCTCGACGGCTACGAGACCCCCGTCAAGGACGGCTTCCTCCACGACGTCATCAGCGGCGACCTGAACCAAGACGGCCGGCGCGACCTCGTCTTCATGGAGACCACCAAGGCCTACGTGGACCTCGTCACCTTCGAGAAGCCCAGCCGCCTCGTCCCCGCCACGCGCTGGCCCGTCTTCGAGGAACGCACCTTCCGCCAACGACGCCCGGTCGAGGCGCCCGAGCCCCGCGAGGCCCTCGTCGCAGAGCTCACAGGCGACGGCAAGCCGGACCTCGCCATCCTCGTCCATGACCGCATCCTCGTGTACCCGCAGGAATAGCCCCATGACCTTCAACCCCTGCCCCATCCCAGACCTCTGGAAGATCGACCTCGCGCCCCGTCCAGACGAGCGAGGCTGGCTCGTGCGAACATTCTGCGAGGAATCCTTTGCCGGCCATGGCCTCAACACCCGGTGGCCCCAGGCATCCTCCACCCGCACCCTCTCGCAAGGCACCATTCGCGGCATGCACTGGCAGGCCCACCCCGCCGCCGAGGCCAAGCTCCTGCGGTGCGTCCGCGGCGCCATCTGGGACGTTGTCGTCGATCTCCGCCCCCGCTCGCCCGCCTTCGGCCGATGGCTCGCCTTCGACCTCTCCGAGTCCATCCCCTCCCAGCTCTACATCCCCCACGGCTGCGCCCACGGCTTCCAAGCCACCACCCACGACGTCGAGCTCAGCTACCTCATGT
The DNA here is from genome assembly GCA_903925515.1 of uncultured Verrucomicrobiota bacterium. Classification (GTDB taxonomy): domain Bacteria; phylum Verrucomicrobiota; class Verrucomicrobiia; order Limisphaerales; family UBA9464; genus UBA6176. The sequence continues at coordinate 294 of CAIYFP010000182.1, read as the reverse complement.
CCGCCCCCTACGACCCCGCGCTTGCTCGCGGCTTTCGCTGGGACGACCCCAACCTCGCCATCCCATGGCCCCTCCCGCCCTCGCTCGTCTCGCCCCGTGACCAAGCCCTCCCCTTTCTAGCCGAGGCGCTCGCGGAACCCATCGGCTCCGGTTCTTAGTAGAGTAGGCGAGGCTGGGGTGACGGAGTTAAACAGACCGCAGTTGTCAGTTTCCGGCCCCAGCCTCGCCCCTCATCAAACCGGACAGGCGGTTTTACCGCATCCGGCTTTCCGAGGGTCGTTCGTCGCATCGCTT
>CAIYFP010000181.1 GCA_903925515.1 uncultured Verrucomicrobiota bacterium | reverse complement strand
CCACCCCGTCCACCCCGTCCACCCCGTCCACCCTGCCCACCCCGCCCACCCTTCTCTCCATCCCCCTCCGCATCGTCGGCGTCATCGGGCGGCTTTATGTCCTCATGGAATCGGACCGCGGCCTCGTCCTCCTCGACCAACACGCCGCCCACGAACGCATCCTCTTCGAGCAAATGCTCCGGCGCATGGAGGAAGACCCCAACGCCCCTTCCCAGCGTCTGCTCCTCCCTGAAACCCTCGAGCTCGCACCCCGGGACGCCGACTTCCTCCGTCGCAACCTCGATTCCCTCTCGCGCCTCGGCGTCGGCATCCGCGAGTTCGGAGAACGTACCTTCCTCCTCGACGCCCTCCCCCCCTTCGTGCGCGCCAAGGACCCGCGCCGGTTCGCCATCGACCTCGTGGACGCACTCAAGGCCGCCGGTTCCGGCGTCAATACACTCCGCCTCGGCGAGGACATGATCGCCAAAACCGTCTGCCGTCATGCCGTCAAAGCCAACGACCCCCTCGCCGGCCCGGAGCTCGAGAAGCTCGTTGCCGACCTCCGCGCCTGCACCATGCCCTACACCTGCCCCCACGGTCGCCCTACCCTCGTCGAACTCGGATGGCGCGAGCTCGAACGACGCTTCGGCCGTTCCCAATGACCCAAGAATCGCCTTCCATCCCAAGGCAACTTTGCTATCCAAAATCCATGCGCCAACCTCGTCTCCTCCGCGCCGTCGCCATCCTCTGGTGCATCGCCTGTTCCGGCTCGTTCCCGGCCCTTTCCGCCAAGCCCCCCCCAGCGCCCGTCGCCATGCCAGCTTCCCTCCCGGATGCCCCGATCCGCTTCGACGCCCGCGAGAAGACCGTCCAGGTCCCCTCCGGCCAAACCGAGGCTCACTTCTCCTTCGCCGTCACCAACGTCTCGCCCACCAACATCACCGTCACCGCCCTGCACCCCTCCTGCGGCTGCACCGCCGCCAAGCTCCCCTCCACCCCGTGGGTCCTCGCCCCGGGCCATGGCGGCGTCGTCACCGCCACCATGAACCTCGCCGGCAAATACGGGACCGTCATCAAGTCCCTCACCGTCATCTCCGACGCCGGCTCCTTCCCGCTCACCCTCCGCGCCGCCATGGCCGAGGACGCCTATCAAAACCTCCAGCGCAACGCCGAACGTTCCCGCAACCTCCAGGTCGCCGCAGCCGACCGCCAGGCCGTCTTCCGCGGCGACTGCGCCCGTTGCCATGTCGAGCCCACCAAGGGCAAGTCCGGCAGGGATCTCTACTCGGCCGCCTGCGGCATCTGCCACGACTCCCCGCACCGCGCCTCCATGGTCCCTGCCCTTCGCGGCCGCCCCGTCGCATTCCCCACCGTCTATTGGAACCAGTGGATCCTCCACGGCAAGGAAGGCTCCCTCATGCCCGCCTTCGCCCTGTCCAAGGGCGGGCCCCTCTCCCCGGAACAGTGCGATTCCCTCACCGCCTACCTCACCGGCGAATTCCTCAAGGAAGCCACGCCCGGCAAAGCGCCGTCGCCATCCATCACCCCGGCCACGATCAAGTAAACCTGCCCGCCATTCGCCATTCGCCATTCGCCACCTCTTCGCGCCCATGCCCTCCCTCCCAAGCGCCCTTGCGGCCGCCACCGCCGCCGCCTCCCGCGCCGGCGACCTCATGCGCGCCAACCTCTCGCGCCCCAAGAAGGTCAACGAGGCCACCCTCCACGACATCAAGCTCGACCTCGACGTCCGCTGCCAGCGCCTCATCACCCAATCCCTCGCCAAGGCTTTTCCCGCCATCCCCGTCCTCGGCGAGGAAGGCATCGATCCCGTCGCCGAGAAAGCCCCCTTCCGCTGGGTCGTCGATCCCATCGACGGCACCGTGAACTTCGCCCGCGGCATCCCCCACGCATCCGTCAGCATCGCCCTCCAGCAATCAACCCCCTCCGGCTTCCAAACCGTCGTCGGCGTCGTTCATGACCCCTTCATGCGCGAGACATGGACCGCCACCCTCCGGTCCGCAGCCCGCCGCAACGGCAAGGTCATCCACGTCAGCTCCCGCCCCCGCCTCGCCGAGGCCGTCGTCTCCGTGGGCTTCGCCAAGAGCAGCCAGTCCCTCGAACAACTCCTCCCCCTCTTCGCCGCCCTCACCCCCAAGGTCTGCAAGCTCCGCCTCATGGGCTCCGCCGCCCTCGCCCTCGCCTACGTCGCCGATGGCCGCTTCGACGCCTACATCGAGGCCGGCATCCGCCTCTGGGACGTTGCCGCCGGCGGCCTCATCATCCAACGCGCCGGTGGCGTCTTCGACATCCAATCCCTCGGCCAGGGACATCGCTACTCCCTCGTTTCAAACAACTCCCTTCTCGACCGCCCTCTCCGCCGTGTCATCCGCTCCGCCATGACCTTCCCCCTCGCCACATGAATCCCGCCTCACCCGCCCGCACCCTCCTCCCCGCCCTCCTCGCCGCCGCATCCCTGGCTTCCCACGTCTCGGCCGGCACCGTCGTCCAGTTCCGAACCCCCGTCGGCGACGTCGAGATCGAATGCTTCGACACCATCAAGCCCGTCACCACCACCAACTTCCTCCGCTACGTGGCCGACGGCGCCTACCACAACATGTTCTTCCACCGGGCCGTCCCCGACTTCGTGATGCAAGGCGGCGGATACCGGGTCGCCAACCGCGGCAAAACCAACGAGTTCCTCCAGCGCGTCCCCTCCCGCGCCCCGATCACCAACGAGTTCAAGGTCGGGCCCTTCCTCTCCAACGTCGCCGGCACCCTCGCCATGGCCAAGACCTCCGACCCCAACTCCGCCACCTCCGAGTTCTTCTTCAACCTCAAGGACAATCCAGCCCTCGACTCCACCAACAATTCCGGCGGCTTCACCGTGTTCGCCCGCGTCATCCGCGGCCTCGACACCTTCAGCCGCCTCAACGCCTACCAGTACCATCCCGTCACCACGAACTTCCCCGACACCGTCACCCACCGCATCGTCAACGCCGGCCCGCCCTTCAACGAGCTGCCCCTCACGCGCCTCGGGTTCAATGCCTCCGGCGGGCGCACCGTTCTCCTCTCCGACCTCGTCTTCTGCGACGTCACCCTCCTCGGCGTCCGCATCGCCCAGTCCGCCTCCGGCGCCACCGAGGTCCGATGGAACCCCGTCGCCGGCCGCACCAACGTCGTCGAGTTCACCGACGTCTTCCCCCCCCAGTGGCAAACCCTCAAGGAAGTCGCCCCCTCCGATCTCCCCGCCACCGTTTCCACCAGCACCGGACTCCCATCCGATGCCCCTTCCCTCAACCTCCCGGCCGTCACCGTCCATGACGCCCCCGGCGCACCCGCCGCTTTCCGCATGATCCACCGCGTGATGAAACTCAAGCCGGACTCACAGTACGTCTTCCGGGGCATGTTCAAGTCCGACGTTCCCGTCACTCTCACGCT
>CAIYFP010000180.1 GCA_903925515.1 uncultured Verrucomicrobiota bacterium | reverse complement strand
CCGACCTTGCGCCGGACGACCCGGACGGGCCGTCGTTTGAGTCCACGTTGTCGGTGCCCGGGACGCAGATGGAGCAGGTGCTGGGCCTTGAGCAGAGGGCCGTGCTGGAGGAGGCGATCGCGCAGCTCCCGCCGGACCAGCGGGCAGCGCTGGTGCTCTACCACTTCGAGGACCTTGACTACGCGGAGATCGCGCGGGAGCTGGGGGCGAGCCTTGGCAAGGTGAAGACGGACATCCACCGGGCGCGGCGCGCGCTCTGCAAGAGGCTGCAACCTTTGCGCGAGGACATGGGTTGCTAGGAGCGAGGGACGGCAAGTCATGAGCGACAACGGACCAACGGGACGTGACGGGGACGCGCTGGCGCGCTGGACGGATGCCGCGCTGCGGCAGTTGCCATCGCCCATGGCGCCGGAGGGGTTTGCGTCCGGGGTGATGGCGCGGGTGCGTGGCGGTGCGGCCCTTGCCGTGGCGCGTCCCCGGCGTTCATGGCGCGACTGGCCGGGCGGGATGCGCTGGGGGTTTGCGCTGGGGATGGCGGGGCTCGCGGGGTGGATGGCGTGGGGGCTCGACGCGGGGATGGGCGGGGCGCTGGAGGGGTTCGGGCCCGAGGGCATCGCGGGGGGCGTGAGGCTCGCGGTCGGGCTGGTTCAAGCCGTCCTGACGGTCGGTGGGCTCATGGGGGAATTCCTTGGGCGGCTGCCCGGCCCATGGATGGCGGCGTTGTTCGTGATGTTGGGCGCCCTGTGGGCCTCGGTCGCGGGCCTGGGCACGGTCCTCTGGCGGTTTTCGAGGGAACAGGCATGAAGACGACTCGGGGGTTCATGGGGTGGGCGACGGTCGCGGTCGCGCTGCTGGCGTTGGAGCATCGCGCGCACGCGGCGTTCCCCTTGGCCTTCGTGCAGGCGGCGCAGGCAGCGGAGGGGGGCGGGAAGCAAACGACGCCCGAAGCCGGGCCCGGCGACGAGGGGAAGACGGGGTCCCGGGACATCGTGGTGGAGCGGGGTGATGTGACGATCGGGCGGGACGACACGGCGCGGGACGTGGTGGTCATTTTTGGGAACGTGCGCGTCGAGGGGAATGTGCGAGGAAGCGCGGTGTCGGTGTTTGGCAACGTGCAGGTGAAGGGGATGGTGCACGGCGATGCGGTGGCGGTGGTGGGGCGGGTGACGCTGGAGGACGGCGCGGAGGTGAAGGGGGACGTGGTGGGCTTGATGGGCGGGGTGATGCGTGGCGGTGGGGCGAAGGTGGGGGGCAAGGTGGTGAACCTTGGGCGGGACGCGATCCCGGGGTGGTTGTGGGAGCGAGGACGTCTGTTCGTGGAGGAGTGCGTGATGCTGGGGCGGCCCTTGAGCATGAAGGTGGACTTCGTGTGGTGGGTCTGGGGCGGGTTTCTCGTGTTCCATGCGTTGCTGTCGGCGGCATTCCCGGCGGCGGTGCGGGCGATTGGCGAGACGTTGCGGGATCGGCCGTTGGGGTCGGCGATGATGGGTCTTGCGGGGATGCCCCTGGGGTTGCTGTTGGGTGCGACGCTGGGTGCGACGGTGGTGTTGGCGCCGGTCGTGGTCCTGCTGATCCCGGTGGCGGTCGTGTCGATCGCCATCGGCGAGGCGGCGTTCCTGCGCGTGCTTGGGGCGGCGATGCTGAGGTGGGTGCGTGCAACGCCATTCCCGGCGGCCGTGGAGTTCATGGTCGGGGCGGCGTGGGTGACGGGGTTGTTCCTTGTACCCTTCGTGGGGATCATGGCATGGACGGCAATCGACACGTGGGTTTTTGGCGCGGTGTTGCTGTCGGTCACCCGCCGGGAGTCGCGCGGCGCGCGGGATGGGGCGACGGGGGGCGGGGGGCTGGGATCGGGGGGCGCGGAGCCCGTGCTGGGCATGGCGGGCATGGCACCGGGTTGGGGCGACGCCGCGAAGGGGACAGCAGATGCACGGGCGCCGCAGCGGATGACGCAGGAGCCCCTCGCGCGGCGGTGGCATGACGCGGACACGGGTCCGTTGATGGACGCGGCGGCGTTGGAGGGGGCGGCGCGTCCCGGGCTGGGGCGACGGCTTGGGGCGTTGGTGATCGACTGGGTGCCGCTGCTGGTGATTGCGGGGAACCTTTCGGAAGCGTGGGACGGGACGTTCCGGGTAGGCGGCGGGATCGCGTACTATGCGACGATGGTGGCGTGGAGGGGGACGACGCTGGGCGGGTTGGTGGCGGGGCTGAGGGTGGTGCGCACGGACGGCAGGGCGATGGACAAGGCGACGGCCGTGGTGCGTGCGTTGGCGGCCATCCTGAGCGTGCTCAGCGGCGGGTTGGGCTGGATGTGGGCGTCATGGGACGCGCGCCGGCAGTCATGGCACGACCGGATCGCCGGCACGGTGGTGGTGCGGGACGATTCCGGGCGCGGGCTGGTGTGAGACGAGGGGAGGGAGGCTGGGGCAAGGGTGGGTTGGGGCCGCATGAATCGGACGGTTGTCGGCGTAGGGTCAACGTGACCTTGGGCTTTGAGGCTCCTTGTGGACTGGCAGGGGTGAGCAAGAGGGGCTGACGGGGGATGCCGGGCGTCAGGAGCGTATGCCTGCCCCGGGCACCCCAGGGTCGCTTCGAAGCATGTTTCGGGATCGTGCGGGATGCAGGCGTTGGGGGCCGACTGGGATTCTCGGGGTCACGGAGCCAACAGATGGGTTCGCCGTTGCCCCGGCCCGTGTACCGGGCGGGGCGTGGGCGAGCGTGGGGCTGAGCCGTCTGGCCGGGGTCCTTTGCCACTTGCCGCTGAAAAACGGGGATTCATAAGCTGGAGGCGTGGCGCGAGGTGAAACAGATCGGGGCGAGCGAGCGCACCCATGGGGTGACCTGAAGGCATGGATGCTGATGTTCGTTGCGTTGGTGCTGTTGGTGGCGCTTGCGTCCTATGATCGTCGCGACCTTTCCATGAACGCGGTTCCGGCGAACGCGACGCCGCGCAACTTCATGGGGACGTTTGGCGCCCACCTTGCCTCGATGCTGTTCTTCGTGTTGGGCGCGGGGGCCTTCACGTTGCCGGTCCTTGCGTTTGGCCTTGGGCTTGCAGGCATCCTGCCCTCCTTGGCGTATCTCCGTTCGTGGCGATCCGCCCTCGGCATTGTCGCGCTCCTGCTGTCCGGCACGGGCCTGCTCGACCTCTATTCGGGCATCATCCCCTCTTTGGGAGTGCGAGGGGAGTCCATGTCCGCTGGCGGACTCCTTGGAAACTTCCTGAACGCCGCCTTGTTCAAGCGTTTCTTCAACCCGACGGGCGCATCGCTCTTCTACGCCGTCATCTACTTGGGAGGCCTTGTTTTCCTGAGCGACTTCCGGTTGCTCGACTGGGCGCAGCGCGTGGTGCGGCCGATGCCCCGGGACGAGGCCGGCCGGATCGAGGCGGAGCAGGCCGGGCTCAAGAAGAGGGAAAAGGAGCTGCTTCGTCGCCAGCGCGAGCTGGCCAAGGCCATGGAAGCCCCCGGGGCGGAGGCGAAGACGGCGCCGAAGGAGTCCCCCGTTGCGAAGACGCAGTCCGGCGCCATGGCCGAGGCTCCTTCGATGGCGGGCTTTCCGGAGCCGACGGTCCGGGACCTATCCGTGCCGGCAGCGCGTCCCGCTGCTCATCCCGTGGGCGTGGGGGACGTGATCCGGGCGGACGAGATCTCGCAGCCGGGGGCGTCCGTCCACTCGCTGTCGAAGGAGGCGGCGCCCGAGAGCGCGCCGAAGCCGCGCAAACGTTCTGTGACGGACATGATCCTCGGGCGGAATTCCGTGGCCGGGGAGGGTGCTGGGGAGGCGCTGGCCGGGCGGGGCCATCCGGAGCTGGAAGGTGCCGAGCCAAACCCGGCGACCCCGCTGGCTGTGGACGGGAATGGGGCTGATGCAGTGGCTGCATCCGTCGAGGGGGCGGGGCCACGACCGGATACGGAGCCCGCGGCGGCAGCGGCGGCTCCGGCTCCGGAGCCTCCGGTGCGTCCCCGGGCGGTGATGCAGGTGCGGCGCAAGCCCATCACGGTCGCGAGCACGCCGGTGATCGGGAACTACCAGCCTCCGGGAATTGACCTGCTCAATCCTCCGGACATGACGGTTCGTCCAACGGAGACCAAGGAGGAGTTGGTGGCAAACGCGCGGTTGATGGTGCAGACGCTGGCGCAGTTCGGGATCGAGGTTGCGCCCGGGGACATCACGAAGGGCCCGACGATCACGCGGTACGAGCTGCATCCGGCTCCTGGAGTGAAGCTGGAGAAGATCGCGGGCCTGACGAACAACATCGCGGCGGCGCTGAAGGCCGAGCGCTTGAACGTGCTGGCGCCCGTGCCGGGCAAGTCCTCGGTGGGCGTCGAGGTCCCGAACGCGGTCAAGACGAAGGTCATCATGCGCGACCTGCTGGAGTCCGACGAATGGCGCCAGTCGAAGGCGCGCATCCCGTTGGCGCTGGGCAAGGACGTGTACGGCGTCCCGATCATCGCGGACCTTGCTGACATGCCGCACGTGCTCATCGCGGGCTCCACGGGCTCTGGAAAGTCCGTGTGCATCAACACGATCATCGCGTCGCTGCTGTTCCGGTTCACGCCGGACCAGCTTCGGTTCGTGATGATCGACCCGAAGGTGGTGGAGCTGCAGCAGTACAACGCGTTGCCTCACCTTGTGGTGCCGGTGGTGACCGACCCGAAGAAGGTGATCCTCGCGTTGCGCTGGGTGGTGAACGAGATGGAGAAGCGCTACCAGATCTTCGCGCGGGTCGGGGTTCGGAACATCAAGGCGTTCAACGAGCGTCCCCGGGACAAGGAGATCGAGAAGCCTGCCGCGCGCCAGTCCGAGCTGCCCCTGCTGCAACGCAAGGAGAAGGTGGAGCCGGGGGCCGACGGGTTCGCCGTGGAGGTGGACGAGCAGATCGTGGTGCCACGCGAGGAGGACATCGTCATCCCGGAGAAGCTCTCGTACATCGTCGTGATCATCGACGAGCTGGCCGACCTGATGCTGGTGGCGCCGGCGGACGTGGAGATGGCGATTGCCCGCATCACGCAGATGGCGCGGGCCGCGGGCATCCATTGCATCGTGGCGACGCAGCGTCCTTCGGTGGACGTGATCACGGGGGTGATCAAGGCGAACATCCCGGCCCGGATTGCGTTCCAGGTGGCGGCCAAGGTGGACTCGCGGACGATTCTCGACCAGATGGGGGCGGACAAACTGCTCGGGAAGGGGGACATGCTCTACCTGCCCCCGGGCTCCGCGAAGCTGATCCGGGCGCAGGGTGCCCTGATCACGGACCAAGAGATCGAGGGCGTCGTCCAGCACATCGCCCGGCAAGGCAAGCCCTCCTACGAGCTCGAGATCCACCATGCCCTCCAGAAGGCACCGTCGTCGGTCGGGTCCATGCCCCTCGACCCGGACGCCGAGGAGGACATGGCCGACGAGTCGATCATCGAGAAGTGCATCGACGTCATCCGCTCGGAACGGAAGGCCTCGGTGTCGTTGCTGCAACGGAGGCTCAAGCTGGGCTATGGCCGGGCGGCGCGCCTGATGGACGAGCTCGAGGACCGCGGGGTCGTGGGGCCCTCGAAGGGGGCGGAGCCGCGGGACATCCTGATCGACCTTGAGGGCGGCGGGTTCGACGGGGGCGGGCAGAGCCTCGTATGAGCGGCGTGAGGATGGGACGCGACGGCCCGGGGTCGGACGCGGCCCGCGTGCCCGTGGTCGCCTACGAAGCGGCGCAAGGATGGCTGGGGCGAGACGACCTCGTCGCGTCGGAGGAGCCCCTTGAGATACGCGTGGATACGCGGGCGGTGTCGGTGACGATGCGAACGCCGGGGCATGACGAGGAATTGGCGGCGGGGTTCCTCCTGACGGAGGGGGTGATTGCGTCGGGACAGGACATCGTCCGGTTTCTCCGGCACCCCCGGAACGAGCATGGGTCCGTCATCGACGTGCAACTGGGTCCGGATGTCCGCGCGGACCTTGCACGGCTGACGCGACACGTGTTTGCGGGGTCGTCGTGCGGGTTGTGCGGGAAGGCCGCGATCGAGGCGGTCCGGTGCATGCATGCCCCCTTGGGGGTGGAGTCGTGGGAGGTGGCGCCGGGGTGGTTGACGGGGTTGCCGTCCCGGATGCGCGAGGCGCAGCGCGGTTTTGAGGCGACCGGGGGCATCCATGCGGCGGCGCTGTTTGATGCCGGGGGCGAGCTTGTGGTGTTGCGGGAGGACGTGGGTCGCCACAACGCGGTGGACAAGGTCGTGGGCCATCGGGCCCTTGCGGGCGCCTTGCCGCTGGGGCGTTCGGTGCTGTTGGTTTCCGGGCGGTTGTCCTTCGAGATCATGCAGAAGGCGTTGGCGGGCGGCATTCCGATGGTGGCGGCGGTCTCGGCGCCGTCGGCGCTGGCGATTGAGTTTGCCGCGGAGGCCGGGCAGACGCTCGTGGGATTCCTGCGTGACGGACGGTTCAACGTGTATGCGGGCGGCTGGAGGATCCAAGGTTGCGCCGGCGTGGCCCCGGGATAGCGTCGCGACGTGCGCATTCCAGCGTCGGTTGGCGTGATGATCCTGGGCGAGGCCGTCCTTTTCCCGATGGCGATGCTTCGGTTGCGCATCTTCGAGCCGCGCTACAAGAGGATGCTGCAGGATTCCTTGGCCTCGCACCGGCTGTTTTGCGTGGCGATGCAGCGGCCCGGCGGGAAGCGGGAGTCGCCGATGCCCGTGGCGGGGCTGGGGTTGGTGCGGGTGGCGACGCGCAACGACGACGGGACGTACCACATCGTGCTGCAGGGCCTTGCGCGGGTGAGGTTGTCGGGCGCAAGCCGGTATAAGCCGTACCGGGTTCACCCGATCGTGCCGGTGTTGTGCCCGAAGGAGGTGCCGCCGGCGGTGGATGCGTTGCGGTACCGGTTGATGGACATCGTCGAGAAGAAGTTCAACCTGGATCCGCCGGTGCCCGATGGGTTTTTCAGGTCGTTTGCCAAGACCGGGGGCAAGGGCAACCCGTGGGATGGATGCATGGCGGCGCTGCGGTCGATCTCCCATCCCGGGCAACTGGCGGACATCATCACGCTCCTGCTGGTGGAGGATCCGTTGTTCAAGCAGTTGATTCTCCAGAGCGAGGACCTCGGCCAGCGGTACCGAAACCTGATCTGCGTCCTTGAGGGATTGATGCCGGGCCATGGGATGCATGGCATGGACGAGGCGAACGACGATGGGGAGGACAACGCGGACGGTGCGGGCTCGCAGGGCTGAGGCAAGCGTGCCCGCCGCAAGGGCTTCATGGCGGAATGACGGCTTCACCTTGATCCCGGCCCGGGGCTACCCTTCCGGGGTGATTCCGAAGCTCGTCGGCGCGTTGGGGCTCCTGTGTTTCCTTGGGTTGGCATGGCTCCTCTCGGACGGACGCAGGCGTTTCCCATGGAGGGTGGTGCTGTGGGGCCTTGGGCTTCAGGTGGCCTTTGCCGCCCTCATCCTGAGGACCGGTGCTGGACGGGCCGTGTTTGACGGGTTCCAGATGGCAGTGACGCGTTTCATCGGGTTTGCGGGGCAGGGGAATGAGCTGGCATTTGGCGTCCTGGGCAACCCCGTCGTCATGGAGTCGAAGCTGGGCGCCGGGACGGGCGTGATCCTCGCGATCACCGTGACCGGGACGATCGTCCTGATCTCGGCCGTCGCCTCGTTGTTGTATCACTACGGCATCCTTCAATGGGTGGTGCGCGGGATGGCATGGGTGATGAGGCGGGCGATGGGCACGAGCGGGTCGGAGACGTTGTCGGCGGCGGCCAACATCTTCATGGGGCAGACCGAGGCACCCCTGCTCATACGGCCGTACCTTGCGAGGATGACCCGGTCGGAGTTGTTCGCGATGATGGTGGGGGGTATGGCGACGATCGCGGGCGGGGTGTTGGCGGCGTATGTCTCGTTTGGGATCGAGGCGGGGCATTTGCTGACGGCGTCGGTGTTGTCGGCGCCAGCGGGGCTGATGGTGGCGAAGGTCATGGTGCCGGAGACGGAGGCGTCGGAGACGGCGGGGGGCGCGAGGGCCGCGGTGGAGCGGGAGACGGTGAACGGGATGGATGCCTTGTGTCACGGTGCGGCGGACGGCATGAGGCTGTCGATCAACGTGGTGGCGATGCTGATTGCGTTTGCGGCGGTGATCGCGGCGGCGAACGGGATGCTTTCGACGGGCCTTGGCTGGGCGGGGTTCGTGGTGGAGGCGCCGTTGCAGCGGTTCCTTGGATGGGTGAACGCGCCGGTGGCATGGCTGATGGGGGTGCCATGGAAGGATTGCGACGTGGTTGGGGCGGTGCTGGGCGAGCGGGTGGTGCTGAACGAGTTCGTGGCGTACCTGCGGTTGCGTGACGTGGCGGGGCAGATCGAGCCCCGTTCGCGGGTGCTCGCGACCTATGCGCTGTGCGGGTTTGCCAACATGGGCTCGGTGGCGATCCAGATCGGGGGGATCGGAGGGCTTGCTCCCGGACGAAGGCAGGACCTCGCGCGCCTTGGACTGCGGTCGATGGTGGGGGGCTTGCTGGCCTGCTACATGACCGCGTGCGTCGCGGGGTGGTTCGTGTAGCCGGGCCGGACGCCGCGGGAGCGTGCTGAAACCTTGGGGTTGATGCCGGGGCGATGGGGCCTGGTTGCATGAACGCGGCCGGCCGTGGAGGCGGCCATCGAGACGGGTGCGGGGACCGGTGGCATGCCCGACGAAGATTTCCGGATTGCTGCGTGCTTATCTGGCGATGGGCGCGAGGGTAGGGAGCCCTTGGCGGTGGACTGCGAGTTCAGCCCGAAGGATTGGCGTGGATGAACGGACCTTGAGGCCATGAACGCGGGGGCAAGGCGATTCCTTGCATGACGACACGGATAGTGAACGGGTTGAAGCGGTCGCAACGGCTGGGCTCGTTTGCGGCGGTGTGCATGGGAGCCGGGCTGGACCGGCCGCGGTCGGATGATTCGTGCCGGGCGACGTGGATGCACCGGCATGCGAGGGGGGCGGTACGCGCGCTGGGCATGGACCTGAGGGTCACGGGACACCCCGGGGATGCGCAGGCCTGGGTGGGCAACCACCTTGGGTACCTTGACGTGATCGGCCTTGGTTCGGTGGCCCCGGTTGCCTTCGTGGCAAGGGCCGACGTGGCGGGCTGGCCGTTGCTTGGGGGGTTGGCGACGCGCGGGGGGACCATCTACGTGGATCGCGGGCGCAGGATGGCGGTCGGGGAGGTGGTGGACCAGATGAAGCAACGGGCGGGGAACGGGGTTCCGGTGGTGTTCTTTCCGGAGGGCACGAGCAGCTCCGGGGAGGGCGTCTTGCCATTCCATGCGCCGTTGTTTGGGCCGCTGGTCGAGATGAGGTGGAAGGTGGCGCCCTTTGCGATCCGGATGGAGACGAGCGACGGCGTGGATGCGGCGTACTGGGGAGACATGACGTTTGGGCCGCATTTCCTGCGGCTCATGGGGCATCGAAGGCTGGTGATGCACCTGCGGTTTGGCGAGCCCGCGTGGATCGAGGGCGGGCGCAAGGAGGTGGCGGCCGCATGGCGCGAGCGGGTGGTGGCGTTGCATGCCGCGATGGGCTAGGAGGGTCAAGCGTGCGGGTTGGCACGCGGTCCGGGGGCGGCCTGTCTTTTGGATTGGATCGGGCGGCCGTGTCGCGGTCCATGGCATGGGAGGTGGATTCCAACGCGAGATTCGTGCTGCCCGTCTTGCTGGCGGCGTTGCAAGATCGGCGCGCTGTGGTCGTTGAGATTGCAATCGTGGTGCCGCTGTACAACGAGGCGGACAACGTGGACCCCCTGGTCGATGAGCTGACGCGCGTGTTTGCGTCGGTGGCGGCGCCATGGGAGATCGTGCTGGTGGACGACGGCAGCCGGGATGGAACCTGGGAACGCATCCGGGCGCGGGCGGCGCGGGATTCCCGGGTCCGGGGTCTGCGGCATGGATCGAACCGAGGCCAAAGCGCGGCGGTTTGGACGGGGCTTACCGGGACGTCGGCCCGGTTGATTTGCACGTTGGACGGGGACTTGCAGAACGACCCGGCGGAGCTGCCTCGAATGCTGGGGATGCTGGGCGAGCATTGGGACTTCGTGTGTGGGCACCGGGTGGAGCGCCGGGACAACTGGGTACGGAAGGTGTCGTCCCGGGTGGCGCGTTGGGCGCGGGGGGCGGCCTTGGGGCATGACTTTGCCGACACGGGGTGTGCGTTGCGGGCGTTCAAGCGGGAGGCGCTCGAGGGAGTTTTTTGCTTCAACGGGCTCCATCGGTTCCTGCCCATCCTCGTTGCCGGCAATGGAAGCCGTTGCCGCGAGGTCGCGGTGCGGCATCGGGCGCGGGTCGCCGGGGTCAGCAAGTACGGCGTGTGGAATCGCCTTGGGCGGGGCGTCTTCGACCTTGTGGGCGTGGCATGGTACCAGCGGAGGAGGATTCGCCGGGTGACCGTCGAGCGGACAGGATAGAGGTTGAAGGGGGGGTGGGAATGAGAGCGGGATGGGAGCGGGCGTGGCGCGGGTTGGCTGCTATGGCCTTCTGGGTGGCGTGCATGGTGGGACAGGCGGTCGGCGGCGTGGAGGTCGTGCGGCAGGGGGACTTCGTGGTCGGGCGACTCAGCAACAAGGATGGCTTGCCCCTTGCCAATTGCACGGCGGTGGCGCAGTCGGGGGATGGTCACCTTTGGATTGGGACGCTGAGGGGGATCTCACGGTATGACGGGGAGCGGTTTTACAATTACGAGGCGGATTCCCTGCCCGGGCTGCCGGCGGGCGACGTCTTGTCGCTGGCGACGACGGATGACGGGCATGTTTGGCTCGGGATGCGGTTGGGGTTGTACCGGCTGACTCCGGGCCGGGACCGGGTTGAGAGGGAGGTGGGGGTTCCGGACCGGTGCTCGCACCTTGTGGCGATTGAGGACGAGGTCGTCGCGGGTGGAACATGGGGGCTGGCACGCGGGCGAGCCGGGGCGGTGCGCGGGGTTTTGGACAACGTGCCGGTGGAGGGGTTGGCGGCGACGGGCGAGGCTGGGGCATGGTATTCGACGTCCGACGGGCTTTTCAGGTTGGCGAGCGCGCTGGAAGGCGTTCCGAAGAAGCCCGTGGTCCCGGGCAAGGGCACGCTGGGTCTGGTGGCGCGGGATGGCATGGTGTGGGCGAGCGTGGGGGGAAGCCTGCACGAGGTTGATGGCAAGACGGCGCGCGTCCGCCACACGTGGACCAACCTTGCGTTCCAGCCCTTGCTTGCGGACACGCGGGGGCTGGTCTGGTGTCGGGCCGGGGGCTTGGACGCCGAGGATCTGGTTGCGGTGATCACGACGTCGAACCGGGCGTTGGTGAAGTTCGGCGAGGCGATGCGGCCGACCGATTCGAGCACGAAGCGCGGCATCGAGGACGAGTCCGGCACCCGCTGGTTCCCGACCGCGTCGGGCTTGGCATCGATCCGAGACACGATCGCCCGGGTGTACGGCATGGAGGAGGGGTTGCCATCCCGGGGTGTCTGGTCCGTGGACTTCCATCCCGACGCGGGTCTTTGGGTGGGAACGGATGCCGGACCTGCCCATGAGCGGGGGGGACGGCTTCATTTTGATCCGGCCCATGGTTACGGCTCCACGCACGCCATCCATGGAGCCGGGCCGGGGCAGGCCTTGGCTTCCATGGGAGGACGACTTCAACGGCTTTCGCATGGCCGGGCCCAGCTGGCGGACGGGAGGTTGCCGGGGGGCTTCCATTTCGTGAGCCGGGACCGCGCCGGGCGCATGGTTGCGGGCGGACGCGGCGGGATATGGATTCAGGAGCCGGCCGGGGAATGGAAGCCGGTGGCGGGCCTTGCATCCGAAGCCACCTGGATTGGCTGGGACGAGGGCGCGGGCGGGGAGGCATTTGCCTCAAGCCTTGACAAGGGACTGCATCGGCGGGCGGGCCATGGGGCATGGCAACGGGTGGCGCTCCCGGGCGGTCCTTCCAGCGCGGCCGTTGTTTGGCGGGGCATGGACGACCGGGTGTGGGTGGGCTCGGACATGGGATTGTACCGGAGCCGGGAGGACGGCGGATGGAACCACTGGACCAAGGGGGACGGGCTGATCGAGAACGTGGTCTTGTCCGCCCAGCCGGACCATGCGGGCCACTTGTGGTTGCTAGGCCTCCGGGGCATCTCACGGCTTTCGGTCACAAACCTCCTTGAGCATGCGGCGGGCAGGGCGTCGCGGGTTCATCCATGGTTGCTGGGGACACGAGAGGGCGTGGACGAGGTCGAGGGGAACGCGGGCTTCCCCAGCTCGACCCGCGAACCGGACGGGACGCTGTGGTTCGCCACGACGCGTGGGCTGGTCCGGGTGCGTCCCCAGATGATCCGCGAGCCCGCCCCGCCGCGCCCGCTGATCCTGGAGGTTCACGACATGGCAACGGGGCTCCGGCAGGATCCACGCCAGGCCGGCGGGCAGGGGGTGTTCAAGCGGGGCACCGGCCGCAGCCTTCGGTTTCGGTTCGGGGCGGTCCAGCCCTCGGGAAGCCGGGGCCTGTGGCTTCAGTACCGTCTTGCCGGGACCGACAAGGACTGGATCAACGCGGACGAGCATCGGGAGGCCGTTTATGTCGGCCTGAGGCCGGGCCGGCATGAGTTCGAGGTGCGGGCGGCGGCGGACGACGGGGATTGGAACCCGCACGTGGCGACGTGGGTGTTTGAGTCGCGGCCGGCATGGTGGGAGGAGACGTGGCTTCATGGGGCGGTTGCGCTGGCCATGGTGGGGGGGACGGCATGGGGCGTGAGCCGCCGCATCCGGTCCGTGAGGGAGCTGGGACGGCTCCGTCAAGCCCGGGCCCTTGAGGCGGAACGGCAGCGTCTTGCTCGTGACATGCACGATGGCCTTGGGAGCGAGATTGCGCGGCTCCACCTCGCGGCGGCGACCGGGACGGTGGACGTGGTGGCCGCGAGCCATGGTTTGCTGGAGCGGCTTCGGAACCTTGTTTGGGTGACGGACCCGGCGGAGGACCGGCTGGACGCGACGGTTCGGGCGATGGCGATGCGGGTGGAACGGTTTTTTCCGGATGGCATTCCCGAGGTGCTCGTGGAGGTCCCGCCGCAACTTGCGTGGGACCCGTTGGACGGGCATTCGCGCCGGGAGCTGATGGCGTGGCTGGACGAGGGGCTGGCGAACGTCGCGAGGCACGCCCGGGCCCGGGAGGTGAGGTTCCGGGCCCGGCACGAGGGTGGCGTGCTTGAGCTGGAGTTGGCGGACGACGGCGTGGGCATGGACCTTGGGAGCATCCGGGAAGGGGCCCGTGGACTCGCGAACCAGCGGGCGCGCATCCATGGTCTTGGCGGGGTCATGGAGGTGCGGTCGGCGCCCGGGAAGGGAACTCGAATCCTCGCGGTCCTCCCGTGGCCGCTGAGGTCCCCTCGCCCATGACGCCCCCTGTCATCGCATCATGATGCTATTGCATCGGACGGTGCATGGCGCGTAACACCGAGGCCTTGTGAGCACGTCTTCCCCCGAGAACCCGACCCCGTTGGTGCGCGTCGCGTTCCTGGAGGACCACGCGCCAATGCGCGAGGCGCTTGCTTCCGTGATCGCGGGGCATCCCGGGTTTCGACTTCTGGGCGGCTGGGGCACGTTGCCCGAGTTGATGAGGGGGCTCGGGGAATCGCCCGCCGACGTGGTCCTGATGGACATTCAACTGGGCGAGTCGATGGATGGGATCTCGGCGACGTCCGAGGTGCGGCGCCTTTTCCCCGGGACGGCGGTCTTGGTGCTGACGGTCTTCGACCAGCCGGCGGTCGTGTTCGAAGCACTGAGCGCGGGCGCGGTGGGATACGTGCTCAAGGGGGCGGAACCCGGCGTCATCGTCGCGGCGATCGAGGAGGTTGCGATGGGGGGCGCGCCGATGACGGGGACGATCGCCCGGATGGTGATCGAGCGGTTCCATGGGCGAGGGGACTTGCCCCGGGAACAGCCCGGCATGGGAGGCGACCCGGACATCCTGAGCCATCGCGAGGCCGAGGTGCTGGGGGCTTTGGCGGCGGGCTGTCGATACAAGGAGGTGGCTGCGAGGCTTGGGGTCAGCCACAACACGGTCCGGAGCCATGTGCGACGGATCTTCGAGAAGCTGCATGCGCACGGGGCGACGGAGGCGGCGAGGAAGGCTCGGGCGATGGGGGTCAGGCTGCCGGACTGAGGGCCTGGTGCGCCATGGGAGGCTTCAGGGCGTTGCCTTGTCGCCGGGCAAGGCGAGCACGACGGCCCGAAGGACGGCGGCGGCATGGGCCGAGATGGGGACCTCGGTGAAGTCCGCCGCGTTGAGGCCTTCCTGGCCGCCGGCGAGGTCGCTGAGGCCACGGATGATCAGGAAGGGCTTCTGGTTGGCCCAGCAAACCTGCGCGATCGCGGTGGATTCCATGTCGAGGCATCCCGCCTTCCAGACCCGGTAGGCCCATTTCCGATACTCGCGGTTGTCCATGAACACGGGCCCGGAAATGCCGGCGCCGCCCACGTGCACGCGGGCGGCGCGGCTGGACCATCGCAGCGGCCCGAGCGACTCGGTGGCCTTGCGTGCGACCGCGAGGAGGGCCGGGTCGGCCCCGAACGAAGGAACGTCCTCCGCCTTGTCCATGCCGTCGCGAATCACGGAGACATGGTCGGGGTAAATGAACCCAAAGTTCTCGTAGGGAGGCTTGAAATAGGACGGGAGGACATGGCCTTGCCCGTCCGGGCTCGGGTTGGCATAGACCGCCTCGCTATGGTGGAACCAACGGTCTGGGATGATGACGTCGCCGATCGTGTGGGCAGGGTCGATGCCGCCCGCGATTCCCGCGAAGAGGACGTGGGAAACATGGAACCTGTCGAGGGCGAGCTGGGTCGTCATCGCGGCGTTCACCATGCTCACGCCGGATGGGAAGAGGAGGACGTCGTGGACGCCGACCCTGTGATGCTCGAACCGGACGCCGTTCACCATCCATGTGTGGACCGGGGCGTTGGTCCCCGCGAGGGCGGCGCGGTTCGCGGCCATCTCGGGGCCATACGCTCCCATGACGGCGAGGAACGTCCCCCGGGAAAGGAGGCTGCGGGTGGCAGGCCGGGCGCAGCCGGCGACCAGCGCGACGAGAAGGGCAAGGAAGCCAAGACGGGTCATGGATGGGGGCAGGGGCGAGGCATTACCGGAAATAGAGGTGAAGAAGGCACAAGGCGGCGAGGCTCCACGCCACGGGCGAGATAGAGCGTGCGCGCCCGATGCCGGCGTTGAACAACACGTGCACGGCGACGCCAATCGCGATGCCCTCGGCAATGCTGAAGGCCAACGGCATCGCGAGTAGGGTGAGCACGACCGGGACCGCGCGTGGGAAGTCGCGCAGGTCGATCTCGGCGATGGACTGCATCATGAACACGCCGACGATGACGAGGGCTGGGGCCGTGGCGACGCCGGGTATGATGGAGATGAGCGGGTTGAGGAACAGGGCGAGGAGGAAGCACACGGCGGTGGAAATGGCCGTGAGGCCGGTGCGGCCGCCCGCCTCGACGCCCGCGGCGGACTCGATGTAGCTCGTGACCGTGGAGGTGCCCAGCGTGGAGCCCACCATGGCGGCGGCGGCGTCTGCGGCGAGGGCCCGCCCGATTCGCGGCAGGTTGCCCTGCGGGTCGAGCAACCCGGCCCGATGACACACCCCGATCAGCGTTCCCATGTTGTCGAAGAGATCGACGAAGAGCAGCGCGAGGACGATGGGGATGCACTGGGAGGCGTGCTGCCAGAAGTAGGCGAGGTCTAGCTTGAGAAAAGTCGGCGCGAGTGATGCAGGCGCCGCGACGATGCCGGTGGGAGCCATGGTCACAGGCGCCGCGATGCCGTCGGTTCCGCGGGTGGAGACGAAGAAGCCCATGACGGTCACGGCGACGATCCCGAGGAGGATGGCGCCGGGAACCTTGCGCTGGACGAGGATGGCCGTGAGGACGAGCCCGCCGAGGGCGAGCCATGGGACGGGTTGCCGGAGGTCCCCGAGCGTGACGAACGTCGCGGGGCTGGCGGCGATGACGCCGCCGTTCTTCAGGCCGATGAAGGCTATGAAGAGGCCGATGCCGCAGGTGATGGCGATCTTGAGGTCGCGGGGCAGGGCGTCGAGGAGACGCCTGCGAACGCCGGTGACGGAGAGGACGAAGAAGACGGCGCCCGAGTAGAAGACCAGGCCGAGGGCGGCCTGCCATGGGATCTTGAGGGCGCCGCAGACGGAGAAGGCGAAGAACGCGTTGATGCCCATGCCGGGGGCGAGGGCGATGGGATAGTTGGTGAAGAGGGCCATGAGGGCCGTCATGAGGGCGGAGGCGAGCGCGGTGGCGGTGATGAGGGCGCCCTTGTCCATGCCGGCGGCGGAGAGGATGGCCGGGTTGACGGCGAGGATGTAGGCCATGGCGGCGAAGGTGGTGATGCCGGCCATGACCTCGCGCCGTGCATTCGTGCCATGGGACTGGAGGTGGAACAGGTTCATCGTGACGCAGGGTTCTGAAACGGGCACTACCTTGAAACCAGCCGGAATTCAACGGTCCACTCCGGGCCGGACCCGATCCCGTGTCGGGCGGCGAGGTTGCCCGTGTTGAGGGCCACGGACAGCTGGAGCAGGGAGTTCATGAAGACGAGCGGCTTGTCCTCCGGCACGTCGCCAAAGGTGTGGACGAACGGCGCGCGAAGCCTTGCAACCCGGCGGCCGGACTTGCGGAAGACGACGTCGAGGATGTCGCCGCTGCGAATCCCCGCCTCGGCGACGAGGTTGGTGCCGACATTGGACCAGACGTTTCCGTACTGCACGTCGAGGACGGGGATGACGCCGGACAAGACCCCGCGGGCGAGGGTGGGGCGTGGATAGGGAATGCGGACGGGCTCATGGGCGGCAGCCATGCCGGCGTCCTCGGGCAACATCTTGCCCGTGGCGAGTCGGGCGCCCACGTGGGCGAACAGGTCGCGTCCATGGAACGTATGGCTGGCTTCCGAGCCCGGAAGCCGGTGCCGGGTGATGTCGATGACGAAGGAGCGGTCATGGCCGAGGGCGTCATCGACGAGGGTGAACAACCCGTTGTCCGGCCCCACGAAGAGGTGCCCCGAGCGCGTGCGGTGGACCACGGGCTTGCGGTCGGTGCCCACGCCGGGGTCCACGACGCACACGAAGACGGTGTTGGACGGCCAGAAGGGGGCGGCCTGTGCGAGGCGATAGGCGCCCTCCCAGATGTCAAAGGGCTGGATGTCGTGTGTCAGGTCGTGCTGGGGGAGCGCGGCGTCCACCCGGGCCGCGACGCCCTTCATGGCGGCCACGGCACCGTCGCGCGTGCCGAAGTCCGTAAGGTACACGAGGGGGCCGGCCGCGCCCAGCATGGCCTCGGCGAGGCCCACGACCATCGCGAGCGCGAGGAGTCGTCCCATGGCGAGGCGGGCGGGCGCGAACATGATGGCCTTCATGGAACGTTCCTAGAAGGCCACGTTCCAACGTCGCGCGGCAAACCCATACGCGACGGGCCGGATGGATTGGAGGAGGGGCTTCCAGTCGGCGTTGGCGAAGCGCTGCTCGAAGGCCCGCACGTCGCGGTCGTAGCCCTCCAGCAGCCGCTGCTTGAGCGCGGGCTCCGCGAAGGACCACTCAAGGCTGGCCCGGCCGCACCGCACCAGCTCGTCCCATGACAGGTTGAACTCGCGGACGGCGGTCATGTACTCGTCGGTCATGTTGGAGTCCCACATGCCGGAGTCGTCGGTGGACAGGCCGCAAGGGACGCCGGTGCGGAGCAACTCGGCGAAGTGATGTCGTGAATAGTCGGGCACGTACTCGAGCAGCAGGTTGCTGACGAGGTTGATCTCGACGAACGCGATGCGGGAGCGGAGGTGGAGGAGGAGGTCGTCGTCCGAGAGCACGTTGTTGCCGTGGCCGAGCCGGGTCGCGCCGAGGAGGAGCGTGTCGCGCATGTGGGCGTTCGGCTCGTCCACCTCGCCTGCATGGATGGCAAGCCCGATGCCTTGGTGCCTGAGGCGCATGCGTCGATAGACGTCGAGGAAGCGCCGGGGATGGCCTTTGTCGTTGTCCTCGCGTCCGGCCATGTTGATTCCAACCCACAGGTCACGGTGACGCGCCACGAAGTCATGGGCCTCCTCGACGGCGCGTTCAGCAAGCGGGGTGAATCGGAGCACGACAACCTGCCATCGCACGGCCACTCCGGTGGCGACGGCGTCGGGCTGCGCAAGGCGGCTGGCCATGCGGCGATGGAACTCGTCCGGGTCGATGATGGCCCCGTCGGCGGCGAGCATGCCCATGGGGATGGTCTGGGGCTCGAGGTAGCGGACGCCCTCGGCCCCGTAGCGCCTCATGGTCTCGACGGTCATTTCAAGGAACACGTCGATGCTGCGGCCGAGCGCGCCGAGGCGGGGCCAGATTTCCTCGAAGAACTCCTGGCGCCCCTCCCCGGGTTGGTCGAGGCGCAGGGAGTTGACGAACTCCTTCCGCAGCGCCGGGGAGAGCTCGTCGAGGGGCACGTACTCGGCCTGCTGGCAGGGCGTGAGGGACTTCCATGTAAAGGCCGCGATGGTTGCAAACCGGCGCCATGGGGAGGGGTCGTCGGGACAGGTGCCTGCCTTGATGCGGGTGTAGAAGCGGTTCCCGCCGTTGCGCGCCGGGTTGGTGGCGACGTCGAGGAGGTCCTCCATGCGCCAGCAACCGCCGGCGTGGTGGTGGAGGTCGGCCGCCTTGGGCATGGCATAGAGGAACCGGTAGAGGTCGCCGGGAGTTGCCACGGCCTTGAAGGCATCGAAGCGTGGGCCGAAGTCGGCGGCGACGGCCGCCACGGTGACGAAGGCGACGAAGCATGCGTGGGCCATCGCCGAGACGGTCCTCGCGAGGGGGCATGGCACGAGGCGGGCTGGTCGGGAACTCCGTGGAGCGTTCATGGGCGGGGTGAGGACGGGATTCGGCCTTGGTATTGGCTCCATCCGGAGACGAGCTCCCGGACGACGCGGCTGCCGACGCGGTGCGCGGCCTCCAATGCCGGGGTCATGCCGGAGTACTCCTCGGTCATGGAGTCGGCGGCGGACTTGCCCGGGGCGGGCGTGCAGAAGTTGGAGCCCGTGCGGAGGAACAGGACGCGGTTGAAGTCCACCTTGCGCAGCGCGGCGAGGCGTTGGAGGGCATGGGCGATGCCGTGGTCCTCCATGTTGGTCATGACGAAGTTGCCATGGCCGGCGGTGTGGAGGCGCGTCCAGTCGTTGGCCCATTGGGTCATGGCCCTGCCGTGCCAGTAGCGGCAGGAGCCGAGGCTGTCACCAAGCAGGACGGAGGCGGGGCGGCGCGCGGCCTCATGGTCGAGGTAAAGGGCGCGGTGGGCGCGTGCGGCGTCGGAGTCGGGAATGGGGGTGTCCTTGGTGAGGTTGAAGGCCCAATGGACGAGCCCCGCGTTGAGGTTCCATGCCATGGGCTTGGGCGCCCATGTGGCGTCCTCGTTGATGACGTTGGGTTTCTTGCCGCCGATGGGCACAAGCCCGTAGGGCCAATGGGGCGGGACGTCGCGGGAGTCGATCTCGTAGGCGATGTCGCCGTCGATGACGTTCAGCGCCCATGCGGCGGAGCCGACGGACGCGTCGGCGGGATCGACGCCGGCGATGCCGTTGACCAGCCAGTAGGACATGGAGAGGTCGAGTTCCGGGGAGAGCCCGAGGGCCATGATCTCGGTGGCGGCGCGGACGGTGGTTCCCGAGACGACGCCCAGGACGCCGTTGGTGGAGAGCCGGGCGGGCCGGGAGAGGGAAGGCAGGGAGAGAGGTTGGCCTAGGTTCTCGCGCTCGACCCAAAGTTGGAACTCGCCGGGCTTGTCGCCGATGTCGGCGCCTATCTCGAAGGTGGAGACGACGACGACCTTGGGCTTCAAGGGCTGGGCGGCGGATGCGGCGGCGACGACGACAGGGAGGACAGCAAGAGCAAGGCGCATGGCGCGAGGGTGGGGTGATGCCGGGCAGGCTTCGGCGGGCCACAAGCCCGGGCGGGTTGGGCGCCCGGGCTCGCGGCGGGATGCTGGCTAGAACTTCAGCGTGACGCGGCCCTCGAGGCGGAAGGGGAGGTCGGCCACGATGGACTCGTTGCCATAGACGGCGTTGGGGGCGGACCAGTTCTTCTGGTCGGTGAGGTTGAGCAGCATGACGCGGGCGTCCCAGCGCGGGGTGGTGTAGAAGACGGTGAGGTCGAGCGTGTACTGGTTGGGGATGACAAGGGTGCCGGCGACGTTGTTGTTGATCTCGGAGGTGAACACGAGATTCGCGGAGGTTCCGAGGCCCTTGTAGATGCGATAGGTGGTCAGGAAGTTGAAGAGGTGGGTGGGCACGCCTTGCCGGCGGAAGGAGTCGCCGGACATGGCGAAGAACCGGTCGGCGGGCGAGGTGAGCGTGGTGTTGCCGACGTCGAACTGGGGCTGGTTGACGGTGGAGTCGAGGTAGGAATAGCCGAGGGTGAGGTAGAATTCCCGGTTGGGCTGGTAGTTGGCCTCGACCTCGAAGCCGCGGGTGTTGAACTCGACGACGGTGCGGTTGAGCTGGGCGTCGGCGCGAGTTTGCTCGAAGAGGGCGCCCCCAAGGAACAGCTTGCCGTCGTAGAGGGAGACCTTGGAGCCGACCTCGTAGAGCTGGGCTTCGTTGCGGAGGTTTCGGTTGGCGAAGTTGGCGAGGCCGGCCGTGGTGTAGCCGCCGCCATTGCCGACGGACCCGACGGGGTTCTGGGACCAGTTGTAGGTGAAATAGCCGGAGAGGCGCTGGGTGAACTTGTACACCGTGGATGCATTGGCGCTGGGGAGGCCCAGCGTCACGGAGTCGCCGGGGAGGAACTTGGCGGGGTCGGAGTAGTCGAGGCTGACGACGTTGAGGCGGCCCCCGCCGAGGACGGACCAACGGTCGGTGATGCGAAAGTCATGCTGGTAGAACGGGCCGGTGAAGAACGAATGGGAGACCCCGGAGTCGCCGTTGTCCGGGGTGTAGTAGCGGCCGGGGTGGCCGGGGACGGGGACGGACGTGAAGGGGTTGGGGAAGTTGATGGAGTTGCGGATGTTGATGTACGAGAGGTCCCGGGAGAGGTCCCAGACGTTGGCGGGCTCGGTGAAGAAGTCATTGAACGCGCGGACGTACTGGTATCGGACGTCGGCGCCGGTGTTGATGGAATGCTTCTCGAGGTTGATGCGGACCTCGGTGCGGTTCTCGACGGACCATGAGGGGTCGATGATCTCGGAATAGTAGTAGGAGGACTCGGTCTGGCGGTCGATGTAGCGGAACATGGTGTTGTTGGCGACATCGACGGTGTCGGAGGCATGGTAGGTCTGGACGGCCTGGGCGTTGTAGGAGAAGCCCTCGGAGTCGTCGCCGGGGCGCAGGAGTCGGCGGCGGCGGTCGAGCTTCACGAGCGGGCCGGGGTCGATCCGGTTGACGACGGGGTAGCCCGAAGTGACCCAGCGGCTGTTCTGGGGGTCGGACTGGGGTGCGGCGGCGCCGGCGGGGACGTTGATGTTCGAGAACGAGATGGGGTTGCCCGAGGCGTCCACGTAGCCAAACGGGTAGGAGGCGAAGTCCGGGGCGGGGTTGTTGTTGACGCCGGTCTGGTAGAGGCGGTTGTCGATGAGTTCCTGGGTGGGGCGGTTGACTCCGAAGTTCTCGGTGTAGTTGGCCCAGAACCACTCGTTGTTGAAGAAGACGTCGTACTTCTCGTTGGGCTGCCATGCGAGGGCGCCATAGACGGCCTGGGACTTGCGGAAGCCGTCGTAGTAGTAGCTGCCGGAGTCCTCGCCGGAGTAGCTGAGGCGCCATGCGGCCTCCTTGCCCGGCAGGGGCGCCCCGACGTCGGCGGTCCAACGGCGCTGCTGGAACATGCCGAAGGTGGTGGACACCTCGCCGTGGTAGCCGTCGTAGAAGGGTCGCTTCGTGATGAGATCGACGTAGCCGCCGACATACTGGGACGGGCCGTACACGGAGGAGGCCGGGCCCTTGACGATGTTGACGGACTCCACGGAGTTGAAGTTGACGGGGAGGCCGTTGCCATTGGAGGTCAGGCCTTGCCGCATGCCGTTGACGAAGGTGTCGGCGATCTGGGTCCGGATGTCCGGGGTGGTGGGCGCCCCGAAGTTCGAGCGGGTGTAGGAGGAGGACGTGAGCTTCGAGAAGTCGCGCACGTCGTAGATGTTGATGGCGTCGAGTTGCTCGCGGGAGATGATGGTGACGTTGCGCGGTGTTTCGAGGATCGGGCGGTCCGAGCCATAGACGGAGTTGAAGGGGCGAACGGTGGGGACCACCTGCTCCTCAAGGGGGATGCCCTCGACGACGATGCGGTCGAGGCCGCCCGGGGTGGAGTTGGTGGACTGGGCCATGACGCCGGCCGAGAAGGTAAGGCTGGCCAGCGACGCGGGGAGCAGGAGGGTCTTCATTGTGCAAGTCGGCTAATTTTCGACACCAGACGAGGAATGACGGGGCTTGTTTTGCACCGCCATGCGCCCGCATGAGCGCCGCCGAAAGGGAAGCAACCGGCGGGCCATGTGTGGGCGAGGCGCCGTCCGCAGGGTGGATGGCAGATCATCGGGCCCGGAGCCGATCCCTCATGGCCCGCCACGGCGCGTGGGCCAGCAGATGGCATGGACCGTGGCACGGGGAATGCGGCGGGAGGGGGATGAACGTCGCGGGGCCGGGGAATGGTGGACACGATGAAGGGCGCATGCCGGACGTCCTGCGGCAATTGGTGGAGCAACTGCAGCACCCAACGGGGGCGGTGCTGCGACGTTCCGGGGTGGAGGACCGGCCCATGCGCGGGACGACGTTGTTCCTTGCGAGCTGCGGGGTGGAGACGCGCCTTGGGCGGTTCACGGCACACGTCTTCCAAGACGTGATCCACAAGGGCTACGTCATCGCGCTTGCTGCCGGGGACATCACCGGGGCGAGGGTGCTGTACACGAGGATCCACTCGTCCTGCATCACGAGCGAGACGCTGCGCGGGTGCGACTGCGACTGCGTGCAGCAGCTAGAGGGGGCGCTGGAGGTGATCCAGCGCAAGGGGAGCGGAATCCTGTTCTACCTCATGCAGGAAGGGCGCGGGGTCGGGTACGTTGCCAAGGCACGGGACCGGATGCTGGTGCAGTCCTCGCATGACCAGATCTCGACGTTTGAGGCCTATCGATGCATGGGGCTGAAGAAGGACCATCGCGGGTACGAGGACGTGGCGGACGTGTGTCATCTGCTGGGGGTAAGGGCCCCGTTCATCTTGCTGACGAACAACCCGGACAAGATCTCGGCGTTGACGTCGCATGGGATCGAGGTGGCGGGCACGGAGTCGTTGGAGTTCGAGCCGTCCCCGTTCAATGCCGCGTACCTTGAGTCGAAGGCGGACTCGGGGCACCGGTTGGTCCAGGCGGGCGGGGGGAGGGTGCGGCGGGCGCTCGCGCCGGAGCCGGTGATGCCGTTTCGCCCGCACGCGCTGAGGGACGCCCAGCGGTTCATCTACGCGGCGTCCTATTTCCTGCCCGTCAAGCCAGTGGACGGGGAGATTGTGTTGTCGGAGGAACGCTTCCATGAGGTGTTCCGGGAGGCTCCGGTGGAGAGCCTGATGGGGGGCGAGGCGCCCGTGGTGGAGGACTACTACGTGATCCGGGGCAATCGCCTCCTCGTGCGGCTGAGCGCCGGGAGCGTCGGGTTGCAAAGGGTGGCGACGCCGGGCTCGGTCCTGTCGGAGCTGCTCGCGACGCCCTACTGGTTCCGGGTCCACGTCTATTTCGACATCGTGACGAGCCAGGAGATGGTGGTGCTGACGTACGGGAAGCCGATGTTGCATGACGTCGCGGTGCTGCGGATTCAGAGCGAGTCATTGTTCAATCGGCTCCCGTTGGTGAGCATGGACAACCGGGTGAAGTTCAAGAAGTCGGTCCAGCAGATCGTGCACTACGGGGTCGGGGCCGTCTTCCTGCTGTACTTTGACGGGAGGGGCGCGGGGTTCGGGGCGCATGCGACGGACCGGATGCTGACGGAGCAGGGTTTGTCGTTCTCGAGCGACGAGTCGTACCGGAAGCTCGGAGTGGGCTATGACAGCCGGGACTACGACTCGATCATGAGGCTGGTCCGGCATCATTATCCGTCGGGAAAGATCCAGATGGTGATGAACTCCCCGACGAGCCTCGTGCGAAAGAAGGAGTATGCAGAGGCGCTGAACGCGCACGGGATCGAGGTGCACAAGTGGATCTTCCTGGATGACCGGCATGTTGCGGACTGACGGATGCATGGATGCGCTGGGGCACGGCTTGATGAGGCGCCGAATGGAGGAGGCATGGCCCATGGCCCGTCGGATCCTCGCGGGAGCTCCGGGCGAGCCATGGGTTCCGATGCCGGGGGGCGTGGTGACGACAGGCGTGGGCAGCTCGGAAGCCCATGCGCGTTACCTCGCGGCGTTGCTTCGGCGGTGCACGGACGTCCCGTCATGGTTCGAGCCGTTGTCGGCGTTCCTTGATCCCGCATTTCCCGGGCGGACGAGCCGCGACCGGACGCTCGTTGTGTTCAGCCAAGGGCTGGGCGCCAACGCGCGAATGGCCCTTGAGCGGAGGGCCGAGTTTGGCTCGGTGGTCGTCGTGACCTCGGCGACGGAGGAGGGGCAGGCCCGTGCAGGGAGGCGGGAGAGCGCGGGATTGCTGGCAAGGCTTCGCGAGGACCGCGCGCGGGTGGAGGGGTTTCCGGTCGAGGACGAGTTCACCATCCTGATCCGTGTGATTGGCCCGCTCTGCGGCTTCGCCGCGGCATGGAGGCTGGCAAGCGGCATCCGTGGCCATGGCCTGATGGGTGGCATGGCTATGGCGGATGCGTTGGAGGCATGGAATCATGGGCCATGGGCCGGGCGGCTGGCGTCCGGAATCCGGGAGGCCATGGACGCGCACCGGGCGGGCTTCGTGTTGGCAACGTCCGAGGCGCTGGGTGGCTGCGTGCAGAACGTGGTGGCCAAGTTCGTGGAAGGGTTGTATTGGCCCGGGCCGCGCGTGGTGGACTTGCTGGGGCTGGCGCACGGGGCCTTGCAGCAGTTGGCTTCGAGACCCTCGCCGGTCTGGGTCCTCGGGGACGATGCCCTGGCGGCGGTGGCCACCTCGACGTTGGCGGGGGCGGGCATTCCTGCGAGGCGGGTGCCGTTGCCGACGTCGTTCGAGCTGGCCCCGTTGGCGGCGGAGCTGCTGGTGAACCCCGTGTTGATGGGCATGGTCGAGGACCTTGGAATCGACCAGTTGAACTGGCCGGGGAAGGGGCTGGACGGCGGGTTGTACGGGATTTCAAGAAGGGAGGACATGAATGAAACGGG
>CAIYFP010000179.1 GCA_903925515.1 uncultured Verrucomicrobiota bacterium | reverse complement strand
TCCGGGCCGTTTTCACCCCATCCAATCACCTTCCACGAAAACCAAAACGCCCCATAAGCAAAAAGGTATCGTTACCGATTTGAACGCCTCAAAGCGCCGGCGATTCGATTCCAAAAACAGGGGGTTTTGCAGCAGAATCAAAGCTTTGGATGTGACCCCATTGTCCCGGTCCTTGGGGTTGGGCTAGAGGAACTGGTTGCCAAAGGCCTTGATCCATGATTCGGCGGCCTCGAAGCCGGGGCACAGGCGTCGGACCTCGTTCCAGAAGCTTGGGGAGTGGTTCAGGTGCCGGAGGTGGGCGAGCTCGTGGAGGATGATGTAGTCGCGGATGTGGGGCGGGACCTGCACGAGGCGCCAGTTGAGGGAGATGCGGCCGCGTGCGGAGCACGAGCCCCAGCGGGAGCGTTGGTTTCGGACGTGGATGGCGGACGGGGAGAGCCCGTGGGGCGAGGCGAGGACATGGACCCGGTTGGGGAGCTCGGTGGCGGCGAGGTTCCTGAGGGCGCGTTCGACGGGGATGCGGAGGTCGTGTTGCTGGGGGTCCGGGGTGGGGATGGGGAGGTCGCCGAGGAGGAGGTGGGGGCCGTCCGGGGCGCGGACGATGGGGGTGGGGACGCCCCGGAACCAGACGGGGAGGCCGAGTCGCCATTCGTTGGGCGGGAGAGGGCGCAGGGAACGGCGGACGAGGCGCGACTCCATCCATGAGAGGTGGCGCCCGACGAAGTCCTGGGCGTCGGCGAGGTTGCCGCGCGTTGGGATGGTGCAGCGGAAGGAGCCGTCGCGTTGGAGGGTGAGGCGGTAGAAGCGGGCGGTGGGGTGGGGCTTGAACCAGACGAGGGCCGTGTGCTCGCCGAGGGCGAGCTGGAGGGGGGACGCGGGCCTGGCTGGGGCTCGTTCAGGCATGGCCCGTTGCGGCGAGCGGCCGCGAGGCGATGGCGAGGTCATGCACGGGGCGTCCGTGGACGAGATGTTCCTGGATGATGCGCTCGAGGTTGTGCGGGGTACATGGGGCGTACCATGTGCCCTCGGGATAGACGACGGCGACGGGGCCGGAGTGGCAGACCTGGAGGCAATCGGCCTTGGTGCGGGCGACGGAGGGGCCGTGGCCGACGAGGCCGAGTTCCTTGAGGCGGCGCTTGAGGAACTCCCATGAGTCAAGCCCATGGGCCGGGTCGCAGCACTTGGGCTTGCTTGGGGTGGCGCAGAGGAAGATGTGGCGTTGGACCGGGCTAGGGGCCGCCGCGGGCGGGGTCGAGGTAGGGGGTGCCGGCGTAGTACCACTGGAGGGGGCGGAGGGATTCGGTGTGTCCATCGACAAAGAGGATGTTGGAACGGCGGTCATGGCGGGGGTCCGGTCCACCCCAGTTGGGGTCGTCCGGGGAGGCGACGCAGCCTGTGCAGGGGGCGTCGTTGCCGGGGTCATGGACGATCCAGCAGCCGGGCTTCTTCTTGGAGGCGTCGGTGACGGAGCGTTGGGGGTCCTTGGAGTTGGCGGCGGCGACGCCGCCGTCGCAGAGGTGAGCGGTGCCGGAGGGGTTGCGGACGGACTCCTCGGTGATGCCCCGGACCTCCCATGTGGAGGGCCACCAGCAGCCGCCGAGGCGGAAGTTGGCGGCGTAGTTGCCGATGGTGCCGTCGATGGGATAGGCGGTCTCGGCCTCGGCGGGCGCGAGGAAGGGTGAGCCTGTGGACTTGACCCAGATCTTCTTGGGACGGACGGCGCAGAGGAGGATCTTCTTCGTCTGCTGGTAGGGCATCAGGTAGTTGTACCATGACTTCCGGTCCTGCTGGTTGCCGACGAGGGTGAAGGTCCACGGGAACCGGCCTTGATGGTCCTGGGCGTAGAGGCGGGAGGCGAGGCCCATCTGTCGGAGGTTGTTGATGCAGGCGGTGGAGAGGGCCTTGGACTTGGCCTTGGCGAGGGCTGGGAGGAGCATGCCCGCGAGGATGGCGATGATGGCGATGACCACAAGGAGCTCGATGAGGGTGAAGGCGCCTCGGCTGGGTTGGGTTTTCATGGCGTGTCGTGCGTGTGGGGTGCGGTGGGCGGGGACTAGTTGGCAACGGTGGTACGTTCGGAGAGCCAGACCATGTCGATGTTGCGAGGGCTGGGGACGTTGAGCTGGAGGGTGTTGTTGTAGCGTGCGGGGGGCTTGGTGCGTGGATCGACCCACTTGCGGATCTCGGCATGGCCGTCGGCGAAGGAGATGCCGGCCGCGCCGTTGTGGTAGCTGGAGGGGAAGTCCACGATGGTCGCGCTGTTGGGGTTCTCGACCATGGTGTTGGCGAAGCCGCCGGCGTTGATGGAGTCGGGGTGTTCGTCGAGGAGGACGTACACGTTGGCGGGGCCGGGGGCGCCGAGGTCGGACTCCTTGAGGAAGACCTTGTACTTGCGTTGGTTGTCGTTCATGCCGCCGGGCTGGAGCCATGGGCCGGGTCCGCCGATGGCCTGGGACATGCCCATGGACCGGACGCGGGGATGGCGGGTGCCGCGGATGGTGACGGTGGAGCGGTCGGCGGGGCACTTGTATGCAGCGGCGCTGGGGAGGTAGGGGGCGAAGGTGGCCTTGCGTCGGTCCACGAGCTGGGTGGTGTTGGTGTTGTCCGAGTTGGAGGGGTTGAAGTCGAGCCAGCCTTGCACCCATGCGTAGGGCTCGGTGCCGCTGTTGCCCGGCTTGACGAGCCAGTCGCGGTTGTCGTCGGGGTACATTTTGAAGGCGACGCCCATCTGGCGGAGGTTGTTCATGCAGGCGATGCCCTGGGCCTTGCTCTTGGATTTGCCGAGGGCGGGGAGGAGCATGCCCGCGAGGATGGCGATGATGGCGATGACGACGAGCAACTCGATGAGCGTGAAGGCGGCGTGCCTTCGTGGCATGAACTTCATGGGACGTTGCAGCCTATGTTGGGATGGATTCGGCGATGGATTCCAAGCGCAAATCCGTGGGGAAGGGCAGCGGGGGGCGGTGAGCGGGGCGCGGGGGAGAAAGGGATGGGGATGAGCATGGGACTGGAGAAGCAGGCGGTGTGCGGGTATTGCGGGGGGGCGGCAAGGAGCGGCGACTTCTGTTGCTATGGCTGCCGTGTCTTGGCGGAGGGGGGCGGGGTGGCGCGTGAGGATGGCGGAGGGAAGGCCATTTCGGGGTGGTGGCGGGTTGGGGCGGGCGCGCTGGTTTCGGGTCAGTCGATGTTGCTGGGGCTGGCGGCCAACGTGGACGGGCCGGACGGGCCGGGGCGAGCATGGGTGCACGGGGGGTTGTTTGCGGGGGCATGCGTGGCGCTGGGATTGCTGGGGCCTGGCCTTGTGCGGGAGGCATGCCGGTGCGCGGCGCGTGGGCGGATGGCCGTGGAGTGGTTGTTCATCGTGGGGGCGATGGCGGCGATGGCGGCCTCGGTGCAGGCGAGCGTCACGGGGCGCGGCGCGGTGTACTACGAGGTGGTGTCGGTCTTGGTCACGGTGCACGCGGTGGGGAAGGCATTGACGGCGACGGCGCGGTCGCGGGCGATGGAGGAGGCCGGGCGTTTGGAGAAGGTGTTTGGGACGGCGCGGCGCGTGGATGGGAATGGACGTGGGGAGGAGATGTCGGCGGCGTCGGTGCGGGCCGGGGAGCGGATTCGGGTGGGGCTGGGGGAGGCGATCCCGAACGGGGGCGTGGTGGTTCGGGGGACGGCGTGGGTGCAGGAGTCGGCGTTGACGGGGGAATTGTTGCCGGTGGTGAAGCGTGCGGGGGACGCGGTGCGGGCGGGCGGGGTGGCGCTGGACGGGGAACTGGAGGTGGAGGTGACGGGCGACGGCGGGCGAGGGGAGCTGGAAGCATTGATGGCGTTGTTGCGCGAGGCGCGGGACACGGTGGAGGAGACGGCGGCGTGGGGGCGAGCGACGCGCTGGGCGGGATGGTTCCTGCCGGTGGTGCTGGGTGTTGCGGCGGGCACGCTGGTGCTGGGCTGGGAGCGGCTGGGTCCGGGGGCGGCGGTGTACCGGGCGTTGTCGGTGGTGTTGGTGGCGTGCCCGTGCGCGCTCGGGTTGTCGGTGCCCTTGGGGCTGTGGAGCGCGTTGTCGGTGCTGGCGACGCGCGGGGTGAGGCTGCGGCGGGCGTCGGCGGTGGAGCGGTTGGCCGGGGTGACCCATGTGTGCGTGGACAAGACGGGGACGTTGACGGCCCTTGAGCCGGTGCTGGTGGACTTTGTGGGGGTGGGTGGGGAGGCGGACCGGAGGCGATGGCTGGGTTGGATGTCGGCCTTGGAGGCGCGGGCAGGGGGCGTGTGGGCCGGGGCGTTTGCGGGTGTCGCCCGGGACGAGCGCGGCAAGGTGGAGGTACGGGGGGTGTCGTGGGTGGCAGGGGCGGGGATCGAGGGCGAGGCGCGTGAGGCGGACGGGGCGTGGCGAAGGGTTCGTGCGGGCCGTTTGGAGTGGGCGGGCACGTGCGGGGAGGAGGGCATGGGAGCGTTGGCGGGGGCAGGGGACGGGGACGCGCGGCTGGCGTTCTCGGTGGACGGGGAGGTGGTGGGGGTGGCGCGAGTGCGGGAGCGGCGGTTGCCTTGCTGGGAGGAGCGGGTCCGAAGCTGGGAGAGGATGGGTTGCTGCGTGGAGGTGTTGAGCGGGGATGCGCCGGGTCGGCTGGAGGCGTTTGGTTGCGGCGGCCGGGTGCGCTTGAACGGCTCGATGACGGCGGAGGCGAAGGCGGCGC
The DNA here is from genome assembly GCA_903925515.1 of uncultured Verrucomicrobiota bacterium. Lineage (GTDB taxonomy): Bacteria > Verrucomicrobiota > Verrucomicrobiia > Limisphaerales > UBA9464 > UBA6176. The sequence continues at coordinate 23,029 of CAIYFP010000179.1, read as the reverse complement.
GGGTTCGTGAGATTCGGGCGGGGGGCGGGCGGGTGTTGTTTGTGGGGGATGGGTTGAACGACGGGATGGCGTTGAGGGCGGCGGACGTGGGGTTGGCGGTGATGGAAGGGAGCGCGACGGCGCGGGTGTTGGCGGACGGTGAGATTGGGGCCGGGAGGCTGGACCTTGTGACGGAGGCGTTGGGGGTTTCGCGGGGTGCGCTGCGGGCGGTGGACGGGAGCCTTGTGTTTGCGGTGGGTTACAACGTGCTGGGGATGGCGATGGCGGCGTTGGGGGTGCTGGGGCCGGTGTGGGCGGCGCTGTTGATGACGGGATCGAGCGTGGTGGTGGCATGGCGTTCGGTCCGGGGGGCGCGTTGCGAGAATGGGGTGGGCGACGCGACGGTCGGGAGGGGATGGGAGGAATGGATGATTGCGGGGAGCCTTGCGTTGCAGGCGCCCATGGGAGCATGGCTGGGGGCGATGGGCGTCGGGCAGGCGCTGGGGATCGGGGTGGCGTGCGTGACGGGGGCGGCGTGGGTGTTGGCTTCGGGGAGGTTGGGGCGCGTGGGTCGCATGACGGCGGGGATGCTGGGCCCGGGGAACTTGATGATGTTGATGGGTTGGTGGGTGGACGCGGGTTTTGGGGTGGTGATGGAGAAGGGGGTCTGCCTGTGTTGCCGGTCGCATCATTACTTCGAGGCGGGCTGGCGCGTGCCCTGGATGTGGGCGGGAATGTTGGCAGGGGGATTGCCATGGATGTGGGGGATGGTGAGCCGATGGCGGGGATGGATCGGGCGGGGGATGGCGGCGGGGTGGTTGTCGGCGACGATGCTTGCTGGGATGGCGTGGGGCGGCGGGGCGGCGGTGGGATGGCTGGAGCCGATGAGCCGGTGGCAGTTCGTGGCGGCGTGGGGGGGCATGACGTTGGGAATGCTTGCGGGCATGGGACTGGGCTGCGGGGCATTGGAGGCGGCGCGGGTGGCGATGGCGGGATGGCGATGGGAAGCGCGGCGGGCAAGGGGGGAACAGGATTGAACAAGGAGCGGTCTGCGGTGGCCATGGTTGGGATGAAGAATGAGTGGATGAAGGGCGATGGACGGAGGATGGGGTGGGGCAGCGTGTTTGTGCTGGCGGCATGGGTCGCCGTGGCGTCGGCACGGGTTGGGGGAGCCAGCGAGACCGGGGGCGACCGGCTCACGGCGGAGGTGATGCGAGAGAAGCTGGCGCTCTCGCAGCAGGCATTGAAGGGGTTGGCGCTGCAAGACTACGCGTTGATGCGCTCGGCATCGGACCGGCTTGTGAAGCTGAGCCATGCGAGCGGATGGTCGGCCCGTCAGACGCCGGAGTACGAGCTGTTCACGACCGAGTTCCGGCGTGCGGCGGCGGAGATGTCGCGTGCGGCGGCGGAGAAGAACATGGATGGGGCGACGTTGGCGTACACGCAGATGACGGTGTCGTGCGTGAGCTGCCACAAGTACCTGCGGGGCGGGCGAGGGCCGGCCACGGGTACGCCTGCGAGGGGTGAGCGGTGAGCGGTGAACGGGTGGGACGCCGGACGCCATGGGGGGGTGAGGAAGCGAAGGGGTGCGCGTGAGTTCACGGGTGCCACGACGGCCGCAAGGAGGTTGAAGCGTATGGGGAGCCCATGGGATTCCGGGCGCGTGGGCCCTTGGCGGAACTGTGGGCGTGACGGGGGAGCCGGATCTTGGGAGCGTGGGGTGCGTGGGGAGGAAGCCATGCCATGGGACAGGCCCTTGCGAGGACGATCCGGTTGAAACGGGGGTGCTTGGGGCTGCTTCATCCGCCGGGGCAAGGTCCTGGCCTCGTTGCTTCGCATGGGATGGGCGCGTTGCGGGCTCCTCGGCTTGTCGGGGACCGAATTGCGACACCGCCTTGACTCGGACGGAATACCCCTTGCGAGGAGGGGATGGCGGGGCGTTGTGCTGTCCGGGGGGGAAGTCAGCATGAGCGCGCCGGAACGGCCGTTGGTTCGGGTGGTGATCGTCGAGGACTCGGAGATCGACGCGTTGGTCTTGCACAACGTGCTGCGGGCGGGGGGTTGGCAGGTGCAGCATCGTCGGGTGGAGACAGGCGAGGCGTTGGCGGCGACGCTGGCGGAGGGGACATGGGACTTGATCTTGTCAGACCACAACCTGCCGCGGTTCAGCGCACCGGAGGCCTTGGCGGTGCTGAAGGAGACGGGGCAGGACATCCCGTTCATCATCGTGTCGGGGGAGATCTCGGAGGGGGTGGCGATCCGGGCCATGGACGCCGGGGCGCACGACTTCCTTGCGAAGGGTTCGCTGGGGCGGCTGGTGCCGGCCGTGGCCCGCGAGCTAAGGGAGGCGCGGGTGCGGGCGGCACGAAGGGAGGCGGAGCGGGAGCTGCGGGAGTCGGAGCTTCGGTATCGGTCGGTTTGGGAGAACTCCACGGACGCGGTGTTGCTGATGGACCTTGGGGGCGTGGTTCAGTTTGCGAACCCGGCGGTGCGGGCGGTGTTCGGCCATGATCCGTCGGGGTTGGTAGGGTTGACCATGGATGCGTTGCAGCCGCCGGGGGTCCGTGCGGGGGCGTGGTGGGAGGCGGCGAACGATCCCATGACGCGGGTGATGGAGACGGTGGCGATGCGGCCGGACGGGACGACGGTTCCGGTGGAAATTGCGTTCACGGAGATGGCGACGGGCGGGCGGCGGTGGGTGGTTGCGTTTGCCCGGGACATCTCGTTGCGGCTGGCGCAGCAGGCGGAGCTGGTGCGGAGCCGGGAGCAATTCGCGGCGGCGCGCGAAATCCAGCAACGGCTGTTCCCGCACGCGCCGCCCCGGCTGGATGGACTGGAATTCGCGGGGGCGTCGGTGCCGGCGGAGTCGGCCGGCGGGGATTACTTTGACTACCTTGCGCTGCCGGGCGGGGCGGTGGGCCTTGTGGTGGCGGATGTTTCGGGGCACGGCGTGGCCTCGGCGATGTTGATGTCGGAGGCGCGGGCGTACCTGCGGTTGTTGTCGCGGGACGTGGGGGACCCGGGCTTGCTGTTGACGGCGGCGAACCGTGCGTTGGCCGAGGACCTTGGGAAGGACCGGTACATCACGATGATCCTCGTGCGGGTGGACCCGGTGACGCGTCGGATGACATACGCGAGCGCCGGGCATCCGGAGGCGGTCCTGTACGGGACGGACGGGGAGCGTCGGGCGTCGTTGAGGCGGACCGGTCCGCCCTTGGGGCGACGAGCGGACGCGGTGTATGTGAGCAGCGAGGAGCGGTGGCTGGAGCGGGGGGAGACGTTGCTGCTGGTGACGGACGGGATTGACGAGGCGCTGGATGCGGGCGGGGTCGAGTGCTTCGGGATGGAGCGGGCGGGAGCGTTGGTGAAGGCGAGCGCGGGATGCACGGCCCTGGAACTGGTGACGCGGTTGCTGGAGGCGGTGCGAGCGCATTCGGCGCCGGAAGCACCGGCGGACGACTTGACGACGCTGGTCATGCGCGTGTCGGCCGGGACATGATTGGGGCATGGGATATCGATGGGATGGAGCGCGGGGTTTGGCGGCGAGGGTTTGGGGGATGGCGACGGGTGTCATGGTGGCCTGGATGGGGGTGGGGGGTGGGGGCTGCGCGGTTCGTCCCGGGGGCGACGCGGCAGGCGCGCAGGTCGTGATTGGGCCGGAGTATCGGGTGGACCCGGACCTTGAGGCGCGGGGTCGGCCCGTGGGGAAGAGCTTTGAGGTGCGAATGCGGCTCTCGGAGAGCCGGGTATTTCGGGGCGACGACGCGACCTTGGAGCCATGGCGGAAGCCGGTGCGGACGGAGCGCCGGGTGTTCGTGTACGTGCCGGCGTCGTACCGGGACGGGACGGCGGCGCCTGTGCTGGTGATCCATGATGGGCCGGGGCCGTTGAACCTTGTCCGGAACGCGTTGGACAATCTATCGGGCCCGGGCGTGAAGGGGCGGCGGCTGCCGGCGTTCGTCGCGATTGCGGTCGAGAACGGGGGGGACGACGGGAAGAACAGCGAGCGAGGGCTGGAGTACGACACCCTGTCGGGGCGGTTGGCCCGATTCGTGGAGGAGGAGGTGTTCGCGGCGGTCCTTGCGGACCCGGCAATCCGGGCGGAGTACCCGGGGCTGCGGTTCACACGGGACCCGTGGGGGCGCGCGGTCCTTGGATGCAGCTCGGGCGGGGCGGCGGCGCTGAGCATGGCGTGGTTTCGACCGGACCTGTTCCGTCGGGTGGCGGCCTACTCGGGGACGTTCGTGGACCAGCAGGACGACGACGCGCCGGAGGAGGCGGCGTATCCGTTGGGGGCATGGGAGTATCATTCCGGGATGCGGCTGATCGAGACGGGGCGGAGGAAGCCGCTTCGCATCTTCACGCATGTCTCGGAGAACGACCTCCGCGCGAAGGATGCCGAGGCGACCTACCACAACTGGGTGATGGCCGGGGCGCGGACGGCGGCGGCGTTGAAGGCGAAGGGGTACCCATACCGTTCCGTGTACAGCCGCGCGACGGGGCACTGCGACCCGCGCGTCTTCCGTGCGGACCTTGCGGACACGCTGGTCTGGCTGTGGGACGGGTGGCGGTGACGGGGAAGGGCCGTTGGGAGCGGGCGCGTGCGTGCTGGCAGGAGCGTTGCGAGGGCAGCGGGCGGGAAGTGCGCTTGGACGCGGCGGATTTGGGGCCATGGTGCGGCCATGCGGACGGGATGGGTGTTGGGTGACCAGTTGAGCAGGGATGGCGGGGCCATGGCGGGCCTTGATCGGGCCCGGGACGTGGTGTTGATGGTGGAGTCGAGGGCGCGGGGAGCGCACCGGCGTTACCACAAGCGAAAGCTGGTGCTTGTGTACTCGGCGATGAGGCATTTCGCGGGGGAACTCCGGGCGGCGGGCTGGCAGGTGGACTATCACCGGCTGGAGGACACGGGCTCGTTTGGCGCCGCGCTGGAAAGCCATGTGAGGCGGTTCAAGCCGGAGACGATCCGGGTGATGGCGCCCTCGGACTGGACGACGACCCGGGTCCTGCCCCGGATCGTCGAGGGGAGCGGCGCGCGACTGGAGATGGTGCCCGACACGTTGTTCCTTGTGGGCCGTGACGAGTTCCGCTCGTGGGCGGGGGATTCGCGGCGCCTGCTCATGGAGCATCATTACCGGAGGGTCCGGAGGGCGCACGGGTTGTTGATGGACGCGGAGGGGGGGCCGGTTGGCGGGGCATGGAACCTCGACGCGGAGAACCGGCTGGGCATCCGGGAATGGAGGAAGGCCGGTTGCCCGCGTCCGGCCGGGGCAGGGTGGGAGGCGCCGGACGCGGTGACGCGCGAGGTGATGGGGATGGTGGAGCGGGAGTTCGGGGCGCACCCGGGAGAGGCGGAGGGTTTTGGCTGGCCGGTGGACCGGGCGGGCTCGTTGCGATGGCTGGAGCGATTCGTCCGGGAGCGGCTGCCCGAGTTTGGGGCGTTTGAGGACTTGATGGTCGCGGGCGAGCCTTGGCTTTTTCACTCGATGCTGACGCCGATGCTGAACCTTGGATTGCTGCGTCCGCTGGAATGCGCGCGCGCGGCGGAGGAGGCATGGAGGGCGGGGCGGGTGCCATTGGCGTCGGCGGAGGGTTTCGTGCGCCAGGTGGTGGGCTGGCGGGAATTCGTGAACGGGGTGTACTGGCTGAAGGGCGAGGACTACGGGCGGGTGAACGGCCTGGGTGCGGGCCGGCCGCTGCCGGGTTGGTTCTGGACGGGCCGCACGGAGATGAGATGCCTTGCGACGTGCCTTGGGGAGGCGTTGGGGACGGGGTACAACCACCATATCCAGCGCTTGATGGTCCTTGGGAACTTCCTGTTGCTTGCGGGCGTGCGCCCGGACGAGGCGTTGGGATGGTTCAACGAGATGTACGTGGACGCGCACGACTGGGTGATGGCAGCCAATGTCCTTGGCATGGCGTTGCACGCGGACGGCGGCTTCATGGCAACGAAGCCCTACGCGGCGGGAGGGGCCTACATTTCCCGCATGAGCGACTACTGCGACGGGTGCCGGTTCAGTCCCAAGGAACGAACAGGCCCGGATGCCTGCCCGTTCAACCTGCTCTACTGGCGTTTCATCGCGGTGCATGCGGACCGCTTTCGGTCGAACCCGCGCATGGCCACGATGGTGCGAGCATGGGAGACGAGGCCGGCGGAGGAGCGCCAGCGGTTGCTGAGGGAGGCGCAGGGCGTGCTGGATGTGCACGCGAGCGACGTCACGGCGTGATTTTGCGGCGGCCGGGAAAACGCGGTTTGAAGCCGGGCACGGTCGCGGATGAACCCAGACTTGTTCCCCGGGCAGCATGCCATGGGCGCGAGCGCCCCATGGGGGGCCCGAGGGGCAAGAGATTCGCCATGAGCCAGATCGCCGTCCTCGCCGAGCACTGCATCGGTTGCCATGGGGAGGACCAGCAGAAGGGAAGGCTGCGCCTTGACGGCAAGGCCGATGCGTTCATGGGGGCCAAGAGCGGGAGCCCTGCCGTGGTGGCGGGCGACGTGGGGAAGTCCGAGCGGGTGAAGCGGGTGACGTTGGCGAAGGACCGCGACGAGCTGATGCCGTCGGAGGGCGGGCCGTTGGCGGCGTTGGCGAAGTCCGGCGTGGAGGCACGGCCCGTGGCGCAGAACTCGCCGTGGCGCGAGGCAAACTTCCGGCTCAAGGGCGGGGAGGTGACGGGCAAGACCTTGGAGCCGCTGAGGGAGCTGGCGAGCGTGATCGAGCTGCGGCTGGGGACGACGAAGGTGACGGCGGAGGGGGCGAGGAGCCTGCAGGAGGCGTTGCCGGGATGCGAGGTCAACACGGGCGCGGAGCTTGCGATCGTGCCGCCCGCCGAGAGGAAGGACGCCATGAAGGACGAGAAGGAGAAGAAGGAGAAGAAGGAGAAGAAGGACAAGAAGCAGGGGCGGGTCGGGCGCGTGGCCTTGCGGATTGGGCGCTCGCGTCCGGGGCGATTTGGGGACAACGTCGGCACGCATGATTTCGTTGATCGTCGGCACGCATCGTCCTGGTTCCAACTCCGCCAAGGTCGCCTGTCACGTGGCGCAGGTTTATGCCGCGCTAGGCGAGCCCCTTGCGGTCATCGACCTCGCCCAGTTCCCCCCGGACGCCTTTTCCGCGGGGGCGTTCGGGCAGAAGTCGGCGGCGGTGGAGGCCGCCGCCAACACGGTGCTGCAATCGTCCGGGCTGGTGGTGATCGCTCCCGAGTACAACGGGTCGTACCCGGGCGCGCTGAAGGCATTCATCGACCTGCTTCCCTTTCCGATCGCCTTCGAGCGGCGTCCTGTGTGCTTCGTCGGGATCGCGGCGGGGGAGTGGGGTGGCCTGAGGACCGTCGAGCATCTCCAGGGCGTGTTTGGCTACCGCAACGCCCATGTCTATCCCGACCGCATCTTCGTGCCCGGGATTTATTCCAAGCTCGGCGCGGACGGCTCGATCACGGACACGGCGTTGGTGGGACGGATCGAGCGGCAGGCGGCTGGCTTCATCCGGTTTGTGCGGTCGCTTCTGCCCGCGCCGTCGATTGACCGGACGGGCGTGTGCTCGTGGTCGTTGCAGCCGGGGTCGGCGGTGGAGTTGCTGGAGAGGCTCTCGGGAACGGGCGTGCGCGCCCTCCAGCTTCACCTGGATCCCTTGCGCGAGAGCGGGGCCGCATGGTCAGGCGTGGCCCAGCTCTGCGCGGCCCGCGGCGTGCGGATCCTCTCGGGCATGATGACCTGCCTTGGCGAGGACTACGCCAGCCTCGACACGATCCGGGTGACAGGCGGCGTGGTGCCTGACGGGACCTGGGAGCAGAACCTGAGGAACTTCGGGGCGAACGCGCGCCTTGCCGTGGCGCTGGGCATCAAGCTGGTGACGTTGCACGCGGGTTTCCTTCCCCACGACGAGTCCGACCCGGCCTTTGCGAAGCTGCTGGCCCGGATTGCGGCCGTGGCGGACCTGTTCGCGTCGCACGGCTTGTCGATCGCGTTCGAGACCGGGCAGGAGGACGCCCCGTCGTTGGCGAGCTTCATGACACGCCTGAACCGCGCGAACGCCGGGGTCAACTTCGACCCGGCGAACATGATCCTTTACGACAAGGGCGACCCGGTGGCGGCGTTGCGAACGCTCGCGCCATGGATCCGGCAGGTGCACCTCAAGGACGCGAACCGGACCCGAATACCGGGCACATGGGGCGAGGAAGTCGTCGTGGGCACCGGCGAGGTGGATTGGCCGTCGTTCTTCCGCGCCCTTCGGGACATCGACTTCCGGGGCCACCTCTGCTTCGAGCGGGAGGCCGGGAACCAGCGCATGGCGGACCTGGAAGCCGCGCGCCGCTTCATCGCGGATCTCAAGTACTGAACCCGCAACCCCGAAATCCCGCGACCCATGCGCTTCCTTCTCCAACCCCTCCTCGCGGGCGCGGCCTGCGCCGTCTCCCTGTTGCCCGCGGCGGCCGCCCGGCCGATGACCGTCGAGGACCTCCTCGCGATGCGCCGGGTTTCGGACCCGCAGGTGTCGCCGGACGGGCGTTGGATCGCGTACGTGATCTCCGTGGTGGACATGGGCGAGAACCGGACGAACAGCGACGTGTGGATCGTGGCGGCGGACGGCACGGGTGAGCCCCGCCCGCTCACGGCGTCGCCAAAGCACGATCGACATCCGCGATGGTCCCCGGACGGCCGGCACATCCTGTTCGAGTCGAACCGGGGCGGAGACTTCCAGCTTTACACCCTTGCGTTGGCGGGCGGCGAGGCGCGTCCGGTGACCCGCGTGGCGACGGGGGCGACGCAGGGCGTGTGGTCGCCGGACGGGCGGCACGTGGCGTTCGTCTCGGCGGTGCATCCCCGGTTCTCCGGCAAGCCCTTCGCCGAGTCCGACGCGGCGAACCGCGCCGAGGACAAGCGGCGCGAGGAATCCATGGTCAAGGCGAAGGTCATCGACCAGCTGCTGTACCGGCATTGGGACTCGTGGGTGGACGGCAAGCGGCAGCATCTTTTCGTGGTCCGGATGAAGGACGGCGTGGCGGACGGCGACCCGCGGGACATGACGCCCGGGGACCATGATGCCGTGCCCACGTCGAGCACGTTCTCGGCCGGGGATGAGTTCGCGTTTTCGCCGGACGGCAAGGAGTTGGTGCACACGGCGACGCCGGTGCCGACGCGGGAGGAGGCATGGAGCACGAACCATGACCTGTGGGCGGTCGAGCTGGCGTCGGGCAAGCGGACTCGCCTGACGAGCAACCCGGCGGCGGATGGGCTGCCGCGGTGGTCGCCGGACGGTCGATACCTTGCTTACCGGGCGCAGGCCCGGGCGGGGTTCGAGGCGGACCGGTGGCGGTTGATGTTGCTGGAGCGGGCGACGGGCAAGGCGCGTTCGTTGACGGAGGCGTTGGACTCGTCGGTGGAAGGCATGGCGTGGGCGCCGGATGGCGGCTCGTTGGTGATCGAGGCGGAGGACAAGGGGACGAAGCGGCTGTGGCGGGTCGGGCTCGACGATGCGATGCCCACGCCGTTGACCCCCGGCGGGTCGGCGGGCGAGGCCACGGTGGCGTCGGGCAGGCTGGTGTACTCGGCGAGCGCGTTGTCGCGTCCGCCGGACGTGCTGTCGATGCCGTGGGCGGGCGGCGAGCCCGTGAACGTCTCGCGGGCGAACGAGGCCCGTCTGAAGGAGTTGGCGCTTCGGGACCCGGAGTCGGTGTGGTTCGAGGGCGCGGGTGGGACGAAGGTGCAGATGTGGGTCCTGAAGCCGCCGGGGTTCGACGCGGCACGGAGGCATCCGTTGGTGTTCTGGGTGCATGGCGGGCCGCAGGGGGCGTTCATGGATTCATGGTCCACGAGATGGAACGCGCAGGCATGGGCGGCGCGTGGCTGGGTGATCGCGTTGCCGAACCCGCGTGGCAGCACGGGGTTTGGGCAGAAGTTCACCGACGAGATCTCCCATGACTGGGGCGGGAAGGTCTTCGAGGACCTGATGGCGGGGTTGGCATGGCTGGAGAGGCAGCCATGGATCGACACGGGCCGGATGGCGGCGGCCGGGGCGTCGTATGGTGGCTACATGATGAACTGGTTCCAGGGCCACACGGACAAGTTCCGGACCTTGGTGACCCATTGCGGGGTGTACGAGTTCGCGACGATGTACGGCACCACGGAGGAGCTGTGGTTTGACGAATGGGAGCACGGCATCCCATGGCAGGACGCGGACTTCGACACGTGGTCGCCGCACCGGCATGCGGCGAGGTTCAAGACTCCGAACCTCGTGATCCACAACGAGCTGGATTTCCGGGTGCCGATCCATCAAGGGCTGTCGTTGTTCACGACGTTGCAGCGGAAGGGCGTGCCGTCGCGGCTGCTCTACTTCCCGGACGAGGGCCATTGGGTGTTGAAGCCGCAGAACAGCGCGTTGTGGCACCAGACGATCTTCGAGTGGCTCGACGGGTACCTGCGGTGAGGGGCGGGGGCCGGGTTGTTCGCCTTGCAAATGAATCGAGGATGGCGGCATGGAAACGATTGGGATAAAATTGGCCGCGTGGACGCTGTGATGTATGCGGCGGGGCGCGCGACCCGTCTTGGGAGGGAGTATTCGGGGATGCCCAAGGTGCTGCTGGAGGTGGAGGGTCGCAGCCTGCTGGACCGGCACGCCGAGCGGCTGGCGCGGGCCGGGGTGCGCGTGTTGCACCTCGTGACGGGGCATCACCGGGAAAAGCTCCTTGGGGTGCTGCCGGGGATACGGCGGCGGCATGGGCTGGAGGTGGCCGAGTGGTTCAACCCGGACTTCATGGAGGGGAGCGTGGTGAGCATGGGGGTCTCGTTGCCGGTCCTTGAGCGTGCCACGGAGTCCTTGCTGCTGATGGATGCCGACGTGCTGTACAGCCAAGCGGTGATGGACCGGTTGGTGGGCTCGGAACATCGATGCACGATGCTGGTGGACTTCGGGTATGCGGCGCCCGACGACGACCCGGTGCTGGTGCCGGTGCGGGACGGGTTGCCCTTTGACATGGTGAAGCAATGGACGGGCCATGCGGAACGGGTGGGCGAGTCGGTGGGGTTCTTCAAGGTTTCGCCGGACGGCCTGCGGATGCTGGCGCGCGGGACGCGTGCACGGATGGAGGGCTTGGCCCGCCGGGAGTCCTTGGACGACGTGATCCGGGAGGTGGTCATGGCCGGAATGTTTGGGGTGGAGGACGTGACGGGCCTGCCATGGACGGAGATTGATTTCCCGCACGACGTGGCGCGGGCGCGGGACGAGGTGCTTCCCGGGATTGCAGCGGAGGAGGCGGTGGGTCGGCGGCGTGTTGCCGCGCATGGACCCTGATCCGCGCGCACGCGGTTCTTGAGTGCCCGGTTCTCGCCTCACGCCGCGCCGACGGAGGGTTGAAAAGCCAGGTGCTCATGGCGGCTTGGCGTGGAAAAATCCACGCCGCCATGGCGCGAAGAACGCAGTCTCAGGAATGCCCAAGCCGGGGTTCATGCCCCTCCGCCACGATCCCGTGTTGGCACGAAGCCTGCCGCGACGCGCCCGCTTGCGGATCGAGAGATTCCCTCCCTCCTGCGCGAGGATTTGGGATGGACCTTCGGCCATGCGGGGGAGGCGGCCGGCGGACGATGGGCGGGCAAAGCGCGGTCCGGGTGTTTCGAGGCTGGAAAGACGCGCCGTGCATGGATTGGATGGAGGCATGTTCACCTTGGTACCCGTCCACTCCGCGCGGGGCTTGCGTTGCCTGTTGGCGCGGGTGCTTGTCGTGGCTGGCCTCGCAGCCGGGGCGAGCCATGCGAGGCCGACGGCTGGGGAGGGGACATGGTGGTCGTTGCGTCCGTTGCACAGGCCGGCGATCCCCGCGACGGCGGGGTTGAGGGGGGAAGGCGAACCGAACCCGATTGATGCGTTTGTTGGCGCGCGATTGGTGTCGGAGGGCCTGGGATGGTCGCCGGAAGCGGACCGGCGCACGTTGCTCCGGAGGTTGAGCTTCGACCTGATTGGGCTTCCGCCGACCCCGGAGGAGGTGGATGCGTTCGTGAAGGACCCGGATCCGCGGGCGTACGAGCGGTGGGTGGACCGGTTGCTGGCATCGCCCCGGCATGGCGAGCGTTGGGCGCGGCATTGGCTGGACGTGGTGCACTTCGGGGAAACGCACGGGTACGACAAGGACAAGCCAAGGCCGAATGCATGGCCCTACCGGGACTACGTCATCCGGAGCCTGAACGAGGACAAGCCTTACGCGCGGTTCGTGCAGGAGCAGGTGGCCGGGGACGTGTTGTTTCCGGGGACGCGCGACGGGGTTGAGGCGATGGGTTTCGTGTCGGCGGGGCCATGGGACCTGATCGGCCATGAGGAGGTTCCCGAGAGCAAGATCGACGGCAAGGTGGCGCGGCACCTTGACCGGGACGACATGGTGGCGAACACGATCCAGACATTCGCAAGCCTGACGGTCCAGTGCGCGCAATGCCATGACCACAAGTTCGACCCGATCAGCCAGGAGGATTACTACAGCTTGCAGGCGGTGTTCGCGGCGGTGGACCGGGCGGACCGGCGGTACGACGTGGACCCGGTCGTGGCGCGACAGCGGCGGGAGTGGGCGGCGCGGCAGGAGACGGCGACGGCCCGGCGCGACGCCCTTGCGAAGGCGGCGACGGAACGTGCCGGGGCGGTGGTGAAGGACCTGGACCGCAAGATCGCCGAGGCGGAGAAGGCGATGAAGGGCTCGGAAGCCTTCGGATACCACAGCCAGATCGAGATGAAGGCCGACCAGGCCAAGTGGGTTCAGGTTGACCTGGGACGGAGCGAGGTGGTCGAGCGGGTGGAGTTGCACCCGTGCAAGGACGACTTTGCCGGCATTGGCGAGGGCTTTGGGTTCCCGGTCCGGTACCGGGTGGAGGTCTCGGACGACCCGACGTTCACGAAGGACGTGACGCTGGTGATGGACCGGACGGGCGCGGACGTCGCGAATCCGCGGCTGCGAACGCAGGAGCATGCGGCGAGGGGGGTGCGTGCGCGGCATGTGCGGGTGACGGCCACGCGGCTCGCGCCCCGGTCGGGGGACTTCATCTTCGCGTTGGCGGAGCTTCGGGTGGTTGGGGCGGGCGGGACGAACTGGGCGCGGGGCCGCGCGGTGACGGCATTGGACTCGATCGAGGGCCCGCCGCGATGGCAGCGGGCGAACCTGACGGACGGATGGTCCCCGGGGGCCGGTCGTGAGGCGGGAGACGGGCTGGACATCGGGGCGTTGCGGCAGGAGCGGGAGCGCGAGGTGGAGAAGGCGACGTGGCCCGTCGAACGCGAGGAACGCGTTCGCCTTGAGGCCGAGTTGAGGGAAGCCAAGGCGGCGCTGGGTGCATTGCCGGCGCAGTCGGTTGCGTACGTGGCCACGGTGCACAAGGGCGGGGGCGCGTTTGCCGGGACGGGCGGCAACGGCGGGAAGCCGCGTCCGATCCATGTGTTGAGCCGTGGGAACGTGCAGAAGCCGGGCAAGGCGGCCATGCCGGGGACGTTGTCGTGCGTGTCGGGGTTGCCGTCGCGGTTTGAGTTGCCGGAGGGCCATGGGGAAGGCGAGCGCAGGGCGGCGTTGGCGCGGTGGCTGACGCGGCTGGACAACCCCTTGCCGTGGAGGTCGATCGTGAACCGCGTGTGGCAGCAGCATTTTGGGAGGGGATTGGTGGACACGCCGAACGACTTTGGGCGGATGGGCGGGTTGCCGAGTCATCCGGAGCTGCTGGACTGGCTGGCGGTGGAGTTCCGGGATGGAGGGCAGTCCTTGAAGGCGTTGCATCGGTTGATCGTGACGAGCGCGGCGTACCGGCAACGATCGGACGTGATGCAGGATCGCGGGGTGGCGATCGACGCGGAAAACCGGCTGTTGTGGAGGCAGGGCAGGCGGAAGCTGGAGGCGGAGGCGGTGCGGGACGCGGTGTTGATGGTTGCTGGGAAGCTGGACCTGAGGATGGGCGGGCCAAGCTTCCAGGACTTCATCATCGAGCGTCCGGAGCATTCGCCGCACTACGAGTATCACCTGCACGACCCGGAGGACGCGGGGTCGCACCGGAGGTCCGTGTACCGGTTCGTGGTGCGGTCCCAGCAACAGCCCTTCATGACGGTGCTGGACTGCGCGGACCCGTCGATGCAGGTGGGGCGACGCAACGAGGGCGTTTCGCCGTTGCAGGCGCTGGCGTTGATGAACAACCCGTTGATGCTGGCGATGTCCCGGCATTTCGGGTCGAGGCTGGAGGGGGTGGCTGGAACGTTGGAGGGACGGGTTGCGCGCGGGCACCGGGACGCGCTGGGCCGGGATCCGTCGCCGGATGAATTGAGGGCCTTGACGGCTCACGCGAGGGAACACGGGCTTGCGAACACGTGTCGCCTGCTGCTGAACCTGAACGAGTTCGTGTACGTGGACTGAGCCATGAAAAACGATTCTCCATTTCATCGCGGGGCCGGGCGCATGGACGTGTCGCGCCGGGACTTCCTTTGGAGCTCGGGCGGCGGGCTTGGGGGGATAGCGTTGGCGAGCCTGTTGTCGGGCGAGGGGTTGCTTGCGGGGGGGCCGGCGAGCGGACCGTTGCCGCCGGGGCGTGCGCATCAACGGCCGCGTGCGCGGAGGGTGATCCAGTTGTTCATGGCGGGCGCGGCGAGCCACATCGACCTGTTCGACTTCAAGCCCGAGCTGGTGAAGCGGGACGGGCAGCCGAGCGACTTCGGGGAGGCGGTGGAGGCGTTCCAGAACGGGCTGGGGCCATGGTTGAAGCCGGTGTGGCCGTTCCGTCCGCACGGCGGATCGGGCAAGATGCTGGGGGAGGTGGTGTCGGACCTTGGGCGTGTGGTGGACGAGATGGCGTTCGTGCACAACCTCGTGGGCAAGACGGGCGTGCACAGCCAGGCGACGTACCTGCAATCGACGGGGTTCCAGCTGCCGGGTTTCCCGGGGATGGGCGCGTGGGTGGCATACGGTCTGGGGTCGTTGAACGAGAACCTGCCGGCGTTCGTGGTGTTGCCGGACCATCGTGGGTTTGCCTCGAATGGGCCGAAGAACTGGGACTCGGCGTTCCTGCCGGGGCAGCATGCGGGGACGATCTTGTATCCGGGCCGGGAGAACCCGATCGCGGACCTGTTCCCGGGGAAGGGGGGTGGGTTCGTGACGCGCGGCGGGGATGAGGCGGGGCATCGGTTGATGGCGGAGCTGAACCGGCGCCATGCGGCGGCGCGCGAGGACGATGCGCGGTTGGACGCGCGAATCCGGAGCTACGAGCTGGCGGCACGGATGCAGTTGGCGGCGCCGGAGGCGATGGACTTGTCGCGCGAGCCGGACTGGTTGCTGGAGCGGTACGGGGTCAGGCGGAACCCTCCGACATGGCCTGCGGAGATCAACGCGGCGGAGGAGGCGCATCATTTCGGGACGAAATGCATGGTGGCGCGGCGGCTGATCGAGCGCGGGGTGCGTTTCGTGCAGGTGTGGAGCGGCAACGACAACAGCTTCCCGCGTCGGAACTGGGACTCGCACGAGGACATCCGGCAGGACCATGGGGCGTTGGCAGCCGGGTTTGCGAGGGGTGCGGCGGCATTGATCGAGGACCTGCGGCTGCGGGGACTGCTGGACGACACGATCGTGCTCTGGACCACGGAGTTTGGGCGGATGCCGAGCTCGCAGGGCGGGAAGGGCAGGGATCACAACCCGTACTGCTTCACGAACTGGCTGTGCGGGGGCGGGATTCGCGGCGGGGTGACGTGCGGGGAGAGCGACGAGTGGGGCTACAAGCCCCGGGACCGGGCGAGCCCGACGACCGTGTACGACATCCACGCGACGATGATGCACCTGCTAGGGATCGACCACACCCGGCTGACGTTCCGGCACAACGGGGTGGACCGGAGGCTGACGGACGTCCATGGCGAGGTGATCCGGGGATTGTTGGCGTAGGGTTGCCTTCGCCGCCTTGGGCTGGGCCGCGGCGCTCACCGAGCCTCGGTGATGCCAGGCTGGGCTGCCTTCAGGAAGGCCATGCGAAGCGGCAGCCACCCGGCGAGGGCGCTGAGCAGCACGAAGGCGAGCCATGCCGCCGCCGCCGCGGCCGAACTCGGGGCGTCGTCGCGCCAGCCCCATGGCGAGCCCATGGCGAGGACGACGACGGACGCGATGATATAGACGAAGCTGAGGACAAGGCAGAGGGTTCCGCCGAACCCGGAGACGATCTTGGCGGGCTGGGCCTCGCGGAGGTTGGGGTGGAGGACGCCGAGGCCGGAGGCGATGGCATTGAGGGTGAAGGTCATGACGGTCATCGCGGCCATGAAGTACAGGATGCGCGCGGGGCCGAGTCGCAGGATGGCGCCGGACAGGACGGTGAGGGCAAGGGTGAGGAGGAGGGTTGTCCAGCTTGCGGTCCAGAACTGGATCCGCACGGCGCGGGCGAGCCCCATGGGCGCGAGGCCAACCAGCCAGACGCGCCTGCCTTCGAGGGAGAACTGGGGGAAGACAAACCGGGTGGTGAGGGTGGCGAGGTTCAGCGCGCACGCGCCGAGGTTGAGGTAGGAGACCATGCTGACCCAGAAGGCCGAGTCGAGCTGACGGCTGAAGTGGCGAAGGTTGATGATGTAGCCGGCGAGCAACCCGAACAGCAGGACCGTCTGGCCCCATTGGGTGGTGTCGCGCCAGAACATCCGCGCATCCTTCGTGATGATGGCGCGGGTCTCCGGTCGCAGGCCCATCCATGCGAGCGCCGTGTCCATGGGGTCGCCCGGGACCGATGGTCGTGCGCCGCCCGGGATGGGGGCGCCGCCGATGGCCCATGTGCCGGCCATGGCGCGGCGGCCGGCCTGCCTGCGTTGGAACCACGACCAGCGCCCGAGCACGGAGGCGCGCCCGTGCACGGCGGACGCGGCGCCCGGGAGTGCATGGGCGAGGTAGGAGCAGGCGAGGCGCCCGAGGAGGAGGCTGTGTGCGGCGAGGACCATGCCGTAGAAGGCGGCGGTGCGCAGCGCGCCCTCGCCCCAGCCTTGGATGCTGGCGCTCAGCCATTGGCTCGGGAGGAAAGGGGACTGCGCGGCGCGCGTGTTCGAGAGAAGCCGGTCCACGACGGCGAGTGCGCGTGCCTCGAGCTGCTCGTCCGTGATTTCCTCCGTGCGCCATCCCCTGACGACGGCGGCGGCGAGGAACCCGACGACGACGAGCGAGCCCACCTGGAAGGCCTTGCGGTCGAGGTGACGGGCGACGGCGAGGGCGGTGGCGGCCCCAAGGGTGCCCGGGATGACCGCGAACAGGGACACGAGCACGAAAGCGAACGGGTAGAAATGCCATGGGACGCCCTGCACGACGCCGTAGGCAACCAGCAAGGGCGCGACGAGGAAGACGAACGCCCATGAGGCAAGGAGGGTTCCCTCGAGGACCTTCCACGTGAACACGGCCTCGACCGGCACGGGCAGGCTTGCGAGGAAGGATGCCTCGCGGTTCCGGAAGAGGTTGGAGTAGGCGATGACGACGTTGGACAGGAGCAGCAGGACCATGAGGAACGCGAACAGCAGGAAGAGGAGGCGCTCGACCAACAGGGAGCCGAGGCCCGGGAACCGCATCACGAAGCGAAGGCCAAGGTGAAAGATGGCGTAGGCGATGAGGCCGTACCCGGCGACGAAGGCGGCTCCCGCGACGGCGGTGAGTCGCGAGCGGCCGCCGATGGAGCCAAGACGCCGCCATGCACCGAGCGCATTGGCCCGGGCAACCAGCATGAACGCGTCCCGTGCGCCCAACGGGTCCGGGGCGGTCCTCATGGATGGCCCCCGGGGAGGGTCTGGGGCCCGGCGAGCTGCTGGCCCTCGGTGATGGCGAGGAATGCGGCCTCCAACGCGCCGTGGGTGCCTGCCTGACGATGCAGATCGGCGGGGGTGCCCGAGGCCACCAGCCGGCCGCGATGGATGATGCCGACGCGGTCGGCCATTTCCTCGGCCACGGACGTCTGGTGCGTGCTGAGGAACACGGTCATGCCCGCGTCCACGCGTTCGCGGAGGATGTCCTTCACGACGCGGGCATGGTGCGGGTCAAGGCCGACCATGGGTTCGTCGATGACGAACACGGCGGGGTCATGGAGGAGGGCGGACGCGATGGCGACGCGTTGGCGGGTTCCATGGGAGAGGCTGTCGATGGGCTTGTGGAGCCACTCGGCGAGCTGGAAGCGGGGGACCAGGCTTGCGGCGGCGGCATGGATGGCCTCGCGGGACATGCCGAACAACTGGCCGGTGAAGCGAAGGAACTCCCATGGCGTGAGCTTCTCGTAGAGGAACGGGAAGTCTGGGACGTAGGCGAGCCGGGCCCGGGCGGGCATGGGATCCTTGACGAGGTCGAACCCGGCGACTCGCACGCGGCCGGAGTCTGGGCGGATGAGGCCGGCGATCATCTTGATGGTGGTGGTCTTGCCGGCCGCGTTGGGGCCAAGGACGCAGAAGAACTCGCCGGGTCGCACCGTCAGCGTGATTCCATCCACGGCCCGCACGTCCCCAAAGCGCTTCGTGACGTCGTCCAGCTCGATCATGACTTCCTCCAATGCACGGTCTTGGAGGCCGCATGACCAGCGGCAAATGGGTCGTCGTGTTCGGGGCGGCGAGCGCGTGGATTGCGGTCGCGCGCGGTGGGTTGCATGGGGCGAGGGGTGCATGGCGCGGCGTGATCGGGTCCGATGGGGCGGGGATTGGGATTGAAGGGGGATGCCGTGGCGTGGTGAGTTGGGGGCCATGTCTGAGGCGGTGACGGCGGAACCAAGGCGGGAACGGTTGGCGTCCCTCGATGCGTTGAGGGGCTTCGACATGTTTTGGATCATGGGCGCGGACGCGATCGGGGGCGTTGCGGCGTCCATGACGGAGGGGAAGCAGGGTTGGGCACGGATTGTGGCGGAGCATCTGGAGCACGTGCCATGGGAAGGCTTCCGCTTCTACGACCTGATCTTCCCGTTGTTCGTGTTCATCGCGGGCGTGTCGTTGGTGTTCTCGCTGGAGAAGACGGTGGCGAGGCATGGGCGAGCCTGGGCATTTGGGCGGCTGTTGTTGCGGGCGACGGCCTTGTACGTGCTCGGGGTGTTGTACTACGGCGGCGTGGCGGAGGGGTGGGACCAGGTGCGGTGGATGGGGGTGTTGCAGCGGATCGCGATCTCCTACCTCGGGGCGGGGCTGTGTTACCTGCTGTTTGGGCTGAGGGGCTGCGTTGGGGCATGGGTGGCGTTGCTGGTGGGGTACTGGGCGGCGATGACGTTCGTGCCGGTGCCGGGCGTGGGCGCGGGAAACTTTGAGGAGGGGAAGAACCTTGCGAACTGGATCGACAGCCGATGGTTGCCGGGCAGGAAATGGGACGGCGACCATGACCCGGAAGGCTTGCTGAGCAACTTGCCGGCGATCGGGACGTGCCTCATGGGGGTGTTGGCGGGCGGTTGGATGCGTCGGCCCCCGGAAGGCAGGGGGCTTGGGAAGGCATCGGGGCTGGTGGTGGCTGGGGTGGTGTTGCTGGGGCTGGGATGGGGCTGGGCATGGCAATTCCCGGTGATCAAGAAGCTTTGGACTTCGTCGTACGTGCTCGTGGCGGGCGGCTGGAGCTGCCTGTTGTTGGCGGCGTTCCATGGGGTGGTGGATGTCCGCGGCTGGGCGGGTTGGTGCCGGCCGTTCACGTGGGTGGGGCTCAACCCGATCGCCGTGTACCTGTCGGCGCAGCTGGTGAGCTACGATTCGTTGGCGCGCCGGCTGGTGGGCGGTCCGGTGCAGGCGATGCTGGAGGGTTGGATGCCGCACCTTGGCGAACTGGGCGTGGCGGGGGTTGGGATCGGGCTTGGCTTCGTCCTCGCATGGGGGCTGAACCGCCAACGGATTTACCTGAGGCTTTGACATGAACGACGAGATGAAGGGCGCGCCGACGGCGCGAGGAACGGCGGCGGCAACGGCGTCCGCGGCGGCGGCCGGGAAGGCATCCCCGGGTGGGGGGCGACTGCTGTCGCTCGCTGTGCTGCGGGGGGTCGACCGGTTCTGGCTCGTGGGCGGGGGAGCCTTGGTGTCGGCACTGAGCCGGGCGCGCCCGGGGTCGGTGATCGGCAAGGTGCGGGAGCAGCTCACGCACGTGGACTGGGCAGGGTTCCGCTTTTACGACCTGATCTTCCCGCTGTTCGTGTTCATCGCGGGGGTCTCGGCCGTGTTCTCGTTGTCCAAGGCGAAATCGGGGGGCGGCGAGGGGCGTGCGATGGGTAGGGTGTTGTCGCGGGGGCTGATGTTGTTTGCGCTTGGGGTGTTCTACAGCGGGGGCATCAAGGACGGGTGGGATGGGGTCCGTTGGCTTGGTGTGTTGCAGCGGATCGCGCTGGGATACACGGGGGCAAGCCTCCTGTTCCTGATGTTGCCAGTCCGGGCGTTGGCGGGCGTCTGGGTGGCCATCCTGCTGGGGTATTGGGGCATCGTGGAGGGGTTGCCGATTCGGGACATCCGGCTCGATCGCAAGCCGATGCAGGAATTGATGGAGACCACGGGCCAGACGAACGCACGGGCCTTGTACGAGGACGTCAGCAAGACGGTGCGCGGGCGGGCCGAGCCGGGGTATAATTACGTGAACCACTTCGATTACCGGTTCCTGCCGGGTCGGTTGTATGACGGGTACTCGGACCCCGAGGGCATCCTGAGCACGATCCCGGCGGTGGCCACGTGCCTGCTTGGGGTGTTCGCGGGCTTGTGGCTGCGGCGGGAGGACGTGACGCCGGGGGCCCGCAGCCGGTGGCTGGTCGTCGCCGGGTTGTTGCTGGTTGCCGCCGGGCTGGGCTGGGGGACGGTGTTCCCCGTCGTGAAGAAGCTCTGGACGTCGTCGTTCGTGCTGTTGGCCGGAGGTTGGAGCCTTGTGCTGCTGGGGATGTTCCACCAGGTGATCGACGTGTGGGGCATTCGCGGGTGGTGCGGCCCGTTCCGATGGATCGGCATGAACGCCCTGACGATCTACATCGCTTCCAACTTGCTCGGGACGCGGGACGGTTGGCAGGGCATCGCGGCGCGGTTCGTGGGCGGGCCCGTGTCGGTGTGGCTGGGGGATTACGGACGCCCGGTGGTGGCACTGACGGGCCTTGGACTGATGCTGGGGTTTGCGCGGTTCCTGTATCGGCGGGGGGTTTTCCTGCGGTTGTGAGGAGGCAGACGGCTCCATGGGCTTCCGGCGGCGCGGCACCAACCTTCGCCCGGCGCCGCCAGATGAACGCGATCCCATGCGTACCGAGAACTCCGCGGAGGCATGGGTGAACCCAAGAACGGCAGTCAAACAGGGCTTCAAGGCAAGGAACTGGCCGTCCCATCAAGGCGAAGCGGAGCTGGCGGATCCATCTGACACCTCACCCCGCGGGTGAGGCTGGAATGGGGCGGTCCGGGTGGTAGCCCGGGTGCCCTCATCTGGAGGGAACGTGGCTGGGCCGTCTCGGCTCTGGCTGGACCAAGCCCATCGGCAGGAAGCCGCTGGCACCTTCCATGAGGGCCAAGTGAAAGAGGAACCGCCATCCAGCCGCCCTGACCCGCGTGTAATCCGTTCCTGAGTGCCCGGTGCTCGCCCCACGCTGCCCCGACGAGTGCTGAGACGACAGGTCCTCTTGGTGCCTGCCCCTGAGACCGACGGTTGGCCGCCGGGGCAGGTGTGATGGGCGCCATTCCCCATGCTGTGCCATGGCGCTGGTCTTGGGTTGAAGGATTCCCCGCTTGCGGAGCCATGGAAAGGCAGTGGGGGGGGCGCGCATTGAAGCGAGGCGAGGCTGGTGAGCCTCCACGGACCGGCCATGCCTCTCCAAATCCTTGGACCGCACCCCAAGTTTCTTCACGCCCATCCGTGCCGATCGGCACCCTGCCCGAACCGACCCGGGCTCGCGCCATCCTCCCGGCGGTGGTTTCCATTCAATGGCCCGAGAACTTTTCCCCGGCACGGATGAAGTGCTGAAGCCAGTTGGAGCGGGGCGGCACGGGGCACGTCGCGAACGGGGTGAACGCGCAGGGCGGGTTGTAGGCGAAGTTGAAGTCGAGCACGACCCGGCCATCTGGCCCGGCGCGTGGCACGTGCAGGAACCGGCCCCCAGGATACGTCCCGTGCCCCGAGGTGGCGTCGCGGAAGTTGATGAACCAGTCGTTGGCGTCGTGGTCCTCGACCGGCGTGAGGCGGGCTTCAACGCCATCCAACTGGAACAGCAAGACGCCAGGCGCAACCTCTTGCGACTCGTTGCCGGTCACGTCCCGGATGGGGACCGCTTGGGGCGACGGGAACGGGATGAAGCGTGCCTCGATTCGCAGCGCCGGATTGTACCTGAAGCACGAAATGCGGCGGAATGCCCGCCGACCGGGCCCCTCCGGATCACGGACGCGCACCGCCATGCGTTCGCCCCGCGCGAGGATCCACCACGTCACACCGCCGGATTCGACAACGGTGGCCGGGCCGGGCATGTCTGGCTCGAGCTGGATCGACGAAGGATCCGTGACGGCCCGTCCGGCAACGTGTGTTCGGGTGCCCGGCGCGGGCTCGAAGGCGACGCGGCCGGCCTCGACGAGAAGGGTTCCCGCCGTGCCCGTGGCCGCATGCGGCGGCAGCACGACATCGCATCCGGCGTGTGTGCCGATGGAGAGCCGGCCGGGCCGAAGCCAATGCAGGCCAGCAAGCGCGGCCCAGCCGTTGGGGCCGCCGACATCCTCCATCCGTTGCCGTTGCCATCGCGTCCACGAATCCGGTGCCCGGCGGGAGGGCGCACACCCCACCCCAAGCAACGCCGCGACCAGCAACATGGCCAAGCAAGGAACCCGGAAACGCATCGGGCAAGGCCGCCGGTCGCGGGGCGAAAAGTCAACGGCATGGACCCAAATCCCGGCGTCAGGAGAACGAAACCTCTCGATCCCCAATCGGATGGGCTGTGGCGTGCCGCGTGCCAACACGAGGACGTAGCGAATGGGCAACAACCTCAGCATGGGCGCGCCTGAGACGGGACGATTCAGTTGGGTCGGTCGTGCTTGCTCGATCTGCTTGCGCAACTCCTTCGTCGTTCGCTCGTTACGGGCCTCGTACCGGCCCGCGCCTCGCTCACTCCTCGGCTTGCGCAAGCATCTGCTTCGCAATCACTTCC
>CAIYFP010000178.1 GCA_903925515.1 uncultured Verrucomicrobiota bacterium | reverse complement strand
GGGCGAACAGCCTGACGATGCGTTTCTACTACAAGACGCAGGAGGGCTTTGACTGGCCCGCCGGGCAGGTGGTTCCAACCGGGACCATCGTCCCGTACCTAAGGCCTGTCGGGACGCTTCCCGGAACCTATGTCGGGAGCGCGGCATCGAAGGAAACGCCGTCGCTGGGGATCGTGTATCGACCGACATGGCCGGTGCTTCCGCCGGTGATGAGGGCGGGCCAAACGCTGACGACTCCGGTCGCCGGGTTGCCAGACTTGCGCAGCCAAACGAGCGCCGAGGTGGTGTACCAGCAATCCTTGGCGACGAACGCCACGCGGACGAGGGAGTCCGTGGTGTTGATCGACCCGACCCGGAAAAAGTACTCGGACTTGCAGGCTGCCGGGCTTGAGGAATTGCCGCCCGGGGTGATTGCGGAGGCATTCCAGGGGTTGTTCTACTTCCCGAACCTGCCGCCTCATTTGGCGAGCAGGGTTTATTTCGACCCGGCGGTGGGCGAGAAGGGGTCGTTGGTCTTGGAGGGTGAGTACGCCGGGGAGCCCGCCGTGGGACAGTACCTCCGGCTCAACGTGCTAAGGGGCTTGGAGACCCGTGATGACCTGAGGTCCGTGCTGGACCTTTGCCCGGGCGCGCCGGCCGAGGACAAGTCGAAGTGGGACGCCTTGGTCAACGGATTGGCGACCAAGGTGGAGACGTTCATGGAGAACCCGTTCATCCCGGGGCAATTCATCCCCGACCCGGAGCGTGAGGTCACCGTGGGGCTGGGCGCCATGGCCGAGGTTCGCGACGACGACACGGCCGTGGACTCGTATGCGATGGCGGCGACGGGTCCTGGCTATGGGTACGTGACGCTGCTGGTTGGCAATGGCAGGGCCTTCACGGATGCCGGGGAACCGGTTTCCATGCACGTGTTCCGGATGTCTGGCCCGTTGTGGCCGGGTGAGCTTCGGGTGGTGCCGTCCCTCAACCCGTTGAACGAGTTGCTGACGTTGGAGCACACGCCCGACTTGGCGGGGCGCCATGGCGAGTACGAGTACGAATGGAAGATCGCCGCGCCCGTGGACGGGGCGGCACCCTCGACCCGGGACATGAGCAAGTGGCAGGACTTGCAAAAGGGGACCGGCCTGCCGCGATTCACCTTGGGAGGGGCGGGCATCCAGGTGTTGTCGGACAACTACCTCATCATGCGGTATCGATCGGTCAACACGGCGGACCCGGTGATTGGCCAGTGGTCCTCGTGGACGGAGCCACAGCTTGCTGAGGGGTGGGTCAAGCGTGTCTTGGCGGGCATCAACCCGTTCCAGCAACGGGTCCGTGACCTCTACAACAACCCGGTCAACACGGACGTCAGCGTGCTCACCCAGGCCGGGAAGAAGTGGGAGGGCGCGATCGCCCTGAACCTAAAGAACATCAACCGGTTTGGGCTGATCGAGATCTACGAGACCGTCTCGCGCCGGGCCAAGGACCTAAGCATCAACGCGGGGATCAACTACGGGCCGGCCAACGACGCGTTGCTCTTGGTCACCGGTTACCTCAACGACCTCTACACGTTGCTCGGCAACGAGGCATCGGCGGACGCGGCGGACCCTACGATCTCCACCTCGACGGCCGGGGGCGCGCAGAACAGCTTGGCGACGTCCCGGTTTTCATTTGCGGGCCAGATGGGGTCGTTGCTTGAGGAGGAGCTGGGGTTGCTGCGTGGCCGGGATGACTTCATGGCTCCGGGCGTGCAATCCAGCCCGGCGTACAACCGGCTTTGGTGGAATTACACACGCGGCATTGCGGCGGGCGAGGTGACCTATGCGGAAAACTACAACATCAAGGACCTGAACCTTGATGGGAACGTGGACGCCTCCGACGCGGCCATCGCCTACCCGCAGGGCCATGGCGATGCCTATGGGCATCACCTGACGGCCCTCAAGGGATACTTCTCCTTGCTGTTGAACCGCAACTTTGACTGGGTGCCGCGCAGCGAGGCGGTCCTGGTGCTGGGCAAGCCGGTGTCGGTGGACTACGCGGACGAGCGAAAGTTTGCGGGGGCGGCGGGCGCGTTGGCGCAGGTGGGCGTGGATGTCTTGAAGCTGGTCTTCCGCCAGGCGTTCACGGCGGAGGAAGGCGCGGGCTGGGACCGGTTCGGGGCGACGCGAGCCAACACCAACCGGGTGGTTGCGACCGTGCGGCACTGGGGGCTGGACCTTTGGGCGACGCGGGTGGGGGTGGGGAGCTACGTGAACTGGATGGTGGGCAACTCCATGTTGCCCGAGGTGGACCCGGACCCGGCGCACGAGGGCATCCAAAAGATCGACCGGACGACGGTTCCCGAGCTAGGGCAGCTCCCGGTGAGTCATGAGGAGGTTCAACGACTGCTGGACAACGCCGAGGCCGGTGTCACGCCGTTGGGCTTGTCGTTGGGCAGCATTGCCTTCGACCTGGACCCCAACAAGGTGGTCGGCGCGGGCTCCTCCACACATTTCGAGCAGGTCTATGAGCGCGCGGTGAGGAGCCTTGGCAACGCGGCGGCGGCGTATGCGGACGCGACGCGCATGTCCACGGACCTCGCCGGCGAGACGGACTCGATCGAGAAGGAGAGGGAGCTGATCGTGGACACGGAGCGGGCGATGACCACGAGGCTCATCGAGATCTATGGTACGCCGTACACGGACGACCTTGGGCCGGGCAAGACGTACCCGCAGGACTACGAGGGGCCGGACCTGCTGCATTACCTCTACGTGGACATGCCGGAGTACAAGTTCCCGGTGATGGACCCGACGATTCCAAACAGCTTTGACGTGCGCTTGGTGGATGTTCCGGTTGCCTATGCCGAGAGCCTCAACGGCAAGTTCTTCCAGGACTGGGGCGACGGCGACGGGCCCCTCCAGCAATTCGTGGACGAGTTCAAGTTCCCGGTGATCACCAACCTTGTCCTAACGATCACGCCGGAGGGTTACACGCCGAGGCCACCAGCATGGACGGGCCGGAGGCGCTCCCCGGGCAAGGTGCAGGCGGCGATCTCCGCGCTGATCACGGCCCACACGCGCCTCGTCCAGGGTTGGGACGACATGAATGGGGCGGCGGGCGAGTGGTCCAAGAACCTCAGCTTGTTCAAGGCGAACTGGGAGACGTACGAGGAGATTCGCGGGTACCAGGAGGACCTGCTCATCGCCAAGCAGACGTTGGATGCGGTGTTGTTTGCCAACAGCCTGTTCGAGATCTGGACCGAGGATGCGAAGGAGACGGTTGGCAACGTGTCCAAGGTCATCGAGGAAGCGGTGCCTGACAGCACGATCGTGGGCTTGGCGGCAGGCGGCGACATCACGTCGCCGGTGCGCAGCGCCTTGGTGGCGGTGCAGACGACGTCCACCGAGGTCCTCAACAAGCTCAAGGCGGCGCGGTTGACGGTGGTGAAGTCCCTTGAGTTTGCCACCACAAGCGCGGGGGACTGGATCCTTAACGACCAGATCATCCCCCGGGAAAAGCGCATGGAGCTGCGGCAATCCTTGATTGCGTTGTCCGAGGAGATGAACCGGCTGCACTACATGCTTTGGGACATCAACATGCGGAAACGCGAATTGTACGATGCGGAGATGGCGTTGCGGTCCTTGGTTGCGGAGGGCGAGAGGGTGCAGGCGGAGCGCCTCGCATTTCGCAGGAGGGCGGCGGCGATGGTGCAGGGCTACCGGACGCGCGACGTGGCCTACCGGTTGTTCCGGAACGAGAAGCTCGACCGTTATCGCACGCTGATGGACTTGGCGTCCCAGTATGCCTTGCTGGCGGCCAACGCCTACGACTACGAGACGGGCCTGCTGGGGACCAAAACGGGGCGCGACTTCGTGAGCCGGATCATCCAGGCCCGCGCGATTGGGGTGATCAAGGACGGGGTGCCCCAGTTCACGGGCAGCCGGGTTGGCGACGCGGGCTTGTCGGGCGCACTCGCCGAGCTGCAAGCCGACTGGTCGGTCCTGCGTGGCAGGCTTGGATTCAACAATCCCGATGCCTATGGCACGACGACGTCGTTGCGAACGGGCAATTTCCGCGTCCTGCCCGGGGTGGACGGTGACGCTGCATGGCTGGAGGTGCTGCAACGGTCGCGCCGGGCCAACATCCATGACGACGTGGACGTGCGGCGCATGTGCCTTGGGTTGGGCAAGGCGGATGCGTTGCCGGAGCCGGGCATCGTTATGGAGTTCTCCACGGTGATCGAGAAGGGGTTGAACCTCTTTGGGCAGCCCTTGGCGGCCGGCGACCCAGCCTTCAGCAGCAGCTCGTTCGCGACCAAGGTGTTTGCCATGGGCGTGGCACTGGAGGGCTACAAGGGCATGGACACGCCGGGCTTCAACATCGGCACGGTCAACGGGGCGGGCGGGGTCACGCCCCCGGACCCCGGTTCCTCGTTCATGGATGTCAATGCCATGGCGTCCACGCCCTACATCTATCTCATCCCGGTGGGATTGGACTCGATGCGGAGCCCGCCGCTTGGGGACCAAGGGGTGGTGCGGACATGGGCGGTCGAGGACGTGACCATCCCGATGCCGTTCAACGTCGGGGCGTCTGAGTTCTCCGCGAAGAACTACTGGCAGAGCTCCGATTCCTTGGCCGAGCCGATGTTTGCACAGAGGAAGCACCAGGCGTTCAGGCCGGTGGGGTCGTCCTCGGTGTTCTCCCCGAACATCTATGGCTCGGGCGGCACGCTTGCGAGGTCCCAGTTCACGAACTCGCGGCTGGTCGGTCGCTCCGCATGGAACAGCCGGTGGAAGCTGGTGATCCCGGGCTCCACGCTTCTGAACAACCCGGAGGATGGCATCGACCGCTTCCTCCGGTGCGTGAAGGACATCCGGCTGCACTTCGTGACGTACTCCTATTCCGGGAACTAACCCATGAGAACAACGGCTATGAGGGCAACCCCTCTTGGATTGCGCGCGTCGGCCCTGCTGGGCCTTGTCGCCGCGCTGCGGCTGGGAGCATTGCCTCCGTTGCCCCACCACGTCGTGTTCGGCGTGGTGCGCGACGAGTTTGGCGTGCCCCTGACGGCATCCGGGGGCGAGATCACGTTGGAGACGCTGGAGGGCAAGGTCCTGCGCTCGTCGGTAACTCCGGGCCTTGCCGCCGGGGTCAACTATCGCATGGAGGTCCCCATGGACGCGGGGTTGACTTCGGGGGACTACGTGCCGACGGCGACGCGCCCCACCGCGCCGTTCCGCATGAAGGTGACGCTTGGGACGCGGAGCTACGTGCCCATGGAACTGAAGGTGAACTGGGCGCGCCTTGGGCAACCGGCCCATGAATCGCGCGTGGACCTGACGTTGGGGGAGGACACGGACGGCGACGGCCTGCCGGACGCATGGGAGCGGGCGATGATCCAGACGGGTCGCCTCAACATGGGCATCGGCGACTTCTCGCCCACCCACCGCATCAACGGCAACGCGTTGACCGTGATGGAGTCCTATAGGGCCGGCACGTATGCATGGGACCCGAAGGACGGGTTCCGGCTGGACATCCAAGGCATGGACGCGGGCGGTGCCATGCTCCAGTTCACGGCGTTGCGCGGGCGAAGCTACACGGTCGTCGGATCCGACGACCTGAAGTCATGGAACCCTGTTTCGTTCCGCGTCCATGGCGAGGCCGGGAACGACCGAAGCTTTTACCAGACGACCGTGCTGAAGCCGGTCCGGGTCATCGTGCAAGGAAAGGACGGCGGTGCCGCGCCCAAGTTCTTCAGGTTGATGGTCAACTAGGAGCGCGGCACTCCGGCACGCCAAGACGCTTCCGTGGAGCAAGACGCGATGGCCATGGAACAGCCGCGGGCGTTCCCGGCAACTGGGAGATGACGTCATTTCCAACATGGATGTTGATGCGCGGGCACGGGCTTGGCATGGCCTTGGCCTTGCTGTGCTTGGGTTGGTTTGCCGGACCCCTCGCGCAGGTGCGTGCCCAGTCGGTCCCTTCGGCGCCCACGATCACGACGGCGACGGCGGGTGACAAGTCGGTGTCGCTTGGGTGGTCGTTGCCTGCTTCCACGGGCGGCAGCGCGATCACGGACTATCGAATCGAGTACAACATCCCCGGGAATGTTTCCTGGATCGCCCTCAATGATGGCACGTCCACCACAAGGTCCTACAACGTGGTTGGGCTGGAGAACGGCACCCGCTATGCATTTCGAGTCAAGGCGGTAAACGCGAACGGGACCGGGCCTGCATCCGCTTCGACCGCGTTGCTCACGCCCAAGGGAAACCAAACCATCACCTTCAATCCTTCGACGACTTCCTATGCCTACGGGGCGAGCCCCGTGACGGTGACGGCGACGGCCTCTTCCGGGTTGCCGGTCACGCTGTCCTCGTCGATGCCGTCGGTGGTGGGGGTGTCGGGGCTTCAGTTGAGCTTCGGGGGGATCGGCACCTCGACGATCACGGCATCGCAACCGGGCAACGCCGCCTACAATGCGGCAACCACGCAGGCCCGTGTGTTCACGGTGACGCCCAAGCCACTCACGATCAGCCAGCCCACGGTGACGTTGACCAAGGAATACGACGGGACGTTGGGCGCGTGGGTGGAGCCGGGCGTTCTGGAGGGCGTGCTGCCGGGGGACACGGTCACGGTGACGGCGACGGCGTCGTATGCCTCGGCGGCGGCTGGGACAGGAAAGACCGTGACGGTGACCTACGCGCTGTCGGGTGCGAGCGCCGGCAACTACACGGCCCCGGCTTCATGGACCAGCTCCGCGGGCGTCATCACCAAGAAGCCGTTGTCCGTGGTCAACCTTGTCTTGGCCAACAAGCCCTATGATCGCACGACGACGGCAATCACGGTCGGAGCGCCCGCGCTTGGCGGGGTCCTTGCGGGCGACACCGTGACCCTCACGACGACCGGGACGTACGATTCTGCGGCGGTGGGAACGGGCAAGACGGTGACCATGGCCTTCACGTTGGGTGGAACCAGCGCCGCGAACTATGCGGCGCCGGTGACCCAAACATTCACGGACGGCATGATTGTGGCGAAGGCCCTGTCGGTGACTGGGTTGGCGGCGAGCTCGAAGACCTACAACGGCAACACGGCGGCGACGTTGACCGGTACAGCCGCCCTGAGTGGGGTGATCTCCGGGGACACGGTGACGCTGGCCGGGACGGCGACGGGCGTTTTTTCGGACAAGAACATTGGGACGAACAAGGTGGTGAACGTGTCTGGCCTGACCTTGGGCGGGGCATCCGCCTCGAACTACATCTTGGGGACACCCACCTTGCTGGCCAACATCACGGCCAAGGCACTCACCATGGGGTCGCCGACGGTGACCTTGACCAAGGTCTATGACCGGACCACGAATGCCGCGGTCGTTCTGGGCGCGTTGTCAGGCGTGTTGACGGGCGAGGATGTTGCGGTGACGGCGAGCGCCGGGTATTCCACGGCGGCGGTGGGATCCGGGAAGACGGTGACCGTCGTTTACACGTTGAGCGGCGCGAATGCCGGGAACTACACGGCGCCGAGCGCATGGAGCAGCTCCTCGGGATCGATCACGGCCAAGGCCTTGACCGCGTCGAACGTGGTCTTGGCCAGCAAGGTGTACGACCGCACGACGTCGGCGTCATTTGCCGGGACGCCGACGCTGGTTGGGGTGATGGACGGCGACACGGTGACCCTCACGGCAAGCGGGACGTACAGCTCGTCGTCGGTGGGCACGGGCAAGACCGTCACGGTGACGTTCGCGTTGGGAGGATCCAGCGGGTCGAACTACTCCGCGCCGGCTAGCCAGACGTTCACCAGCGGGGTGATTACCGCGAAGGTCTTGACCGTGGGCGGGCTTGCGGGCGGCTCGCGAACCTACAATGGCGGCACGACCGCCACGGTGAGTGGAACGCCAACCTTGGGCGGCGTGATTTCGGGCGACACGGTCACGTTCACTTGGACGTCCGGGGGCAATTTCTCGGACAAGAACGTGGGCACGAACAAGTCCATCAGCGCGACAGGCCTGACGCTCACGGGGACGTCGGCGGCGAATTACACGTATGCTCCCATCAGCTTGATGGCGAACATCACGCCCAAGGCGTTAACCATCGAGACTCCCACGGTTGCCACCAAGAAGGTTTATGATGGGACGACCTACGCGGCGGCGGCCCCGGGCGCGTTGAGCGGCGTCATCGCCGGGGACTCCGTCACGGTGACGGCCTCGGCTGGCTATGCCTCGGCTGCGGCTGGAACGGGGAAGACGATCACCGTTGCGTACACGCTGGGGGGGACGGACGGAGGCAACTACTCGCCCCCGGCCTCCACCAGCGTGACCAGTGCCTCGATCACGGCGAAGCCCCTGTCGGTCTCGAACTTTGTCTTGTTGAGCAAGGAGTATGACGCGTTGGTCACGGCCAAGCTCCTCGGCACGCCCACGCTGAACGGGGTGATCGCCGGCGACACGGTGACGGTGACGGCTTCCGGCACCTATGGCTCGGCGGCGGTTGGGACGGGGAAAACGGTAACCGTGACGTTCACCTTGGGCGGGGCGAGCCAAGCCAACTACTCGAAGCCGCCAGACCAAGGCTTTAGCAACGGGGAGATCACACGGAAAAACCTCACGATCAACAGCCTGACCGTGGCGAACGAAACCTACGACGGGACCGTGGCCGCGACGGTGTCGGGGAGCATTGTGTTTGGTGGAAAGGTGGGGACCGAGGACGTCACGGTTTCCGGGACGATCACGGGCACGTTTTCCAGCAAGGATGTCGGGACTGGCAAGACGGTGACGTTGGCGGGGTTCACGCTTGGCGGCGCGGACCGGTTTAACTACGCGGTGCCGACGCAGACCCGGACAGCGAACATCACGGCGAGGGCCCTGACGATTGGGATGCCGACGGTTGCATTGACCAAGGTCTATGACGGGACGGTGGCGGCGACCGTGCAGCAAATGGGCGCGGTGACCGGGCTCATAGCGGGGGACAGCGTCATCGTGACGGCATCGGCCGCGTACAACTCCCCCGCGGCGGGCACCGGGAAGACCGTGGCCGTGACGTACAGCAAGAGCGGCGCGGACTCCGGGAACTACCAGTTGCCAAGCGGGACGGTTTCGTTTGCGGGCGGTCAAATTACCAAGCGGCCTTTGTCCGTGGAGGGCTTGGTTCTGGCAAGCAAGCCGTACGATGGAACCACGCGGGTTGCATTCAGCGGGACACCACGACTTGTGGGCGTGGCCCCGAACGAAACGCTGACGTTCGTCGCGGCGGGAACCTATGACACGCCCGGGGTTGGAACGGGGAAGGCCGTGGTCGTCAACTTTGAGGTCGGCGGGGCCACGGTTGCAAACTATGAGCTTCCAACTGGCCAGACGTTCGCCGACGGCGAGATCGTGCCAAGGTCGGTCCCGGTGACGGGTTTTGTTGCCGAGTCCAAGGTCTATGACGGCACGATCTCGGCGGTGGTGACGGGTTCGCCCCAGTTCAGCGGCGTGTTACCCGGGGAGACGATTACCGTCTCGGGCGTGCCAACGGCTCGCTTCGTGGACAAGCACGCTGGCAGTGGAAAGCCCGTGATTGTCACCGGGTTGGCGGTGGGCGGGCCGGATGCAGCAAGCTATTCGCTCGAGATCCTGCCCGTCTGGGCCGACATCACGCCCAAGACGATCACGGTCGGGCCGCCCCTGCTGACGTTGCGGAAGCGATTTGACGGGACGACGAATGCGTCGGTGGCGTTGGGTGGCATGCCGACCGGGGTATTGACGGGAGACCAGGTCACGGTGACCCCGCGGGCAGGCTATGAGACGCCCGACGCCGGCGTTGGGAAGGCGATTTGGGTGGTGTACGAGCTGGGTGGGCTCGACGGACGGAACTATTCGTTGGCGGCCGAGCGATTCGACGGCGGCGAGATCACGGTGGTGGGAGAGGTCGGGAGCTATGTGACGAATGGCATTCGATACAACACGGTGACGTTCCTCTCGACCCCCGGCGGCAGCTACCGGGTGCCGGAAGGCGTCACGGGTCTGGAGTACTTGGTGGTGGGAGGGGGTGGTGGCGGGGGATTTGCCTCGGATCGAACGGCTGGCGGCGGGGGGGGAGGCGCGGTAAAGCAGGGAAGCATGTCGGTTCCTGCAGACCGTTTGTTGGAGGTGCGGGTCGGTGAGGGCGGCGTGGCTGGAAGGGCGGACAGGAGGTCTGGCACCGGGGGGACCTCGGTCTTGGGAACCGTGTCGGCGGCAGGAGGTGGTGGCGGGGGTGCCTACGAGTTACCTCCGCAGTCGGGGGGCAATGGAGGGGGAACTTCGCATCGTTCGGACGAAAAGAAATCTTCCGGGGAGCAGAACCCGGGTGGGCAAGGGTATGACGCCGGGATCGGTTGGGCTTCCTACGCGGGAGGTGGGGGTGGCGGGGCGGGCGGTGTGGGCGGTAACGGGACGGCGGGCGCTGGGGGGGCCGGCGGGTCCGGGCTTGTGAGTTCGCTTCGATTCGGGGTTCCGACGCGCTATGGCGGCGGCGGCGGTGGTGGGCTTCAGATGTTCGTGAAGAATCCCGATGGGAGCACGCCCACCAGCAAGGGGGGCCTTGGGGGACTCGGCGGCGGGGGGGATGGAGGGTATCGAATCGAGGGTCTGGAGCAGGTGGACGAAGGCTCGGCAGAGGAAGACGCGATCACCATCGAGGAGTCCGAGGTGAAATGGGTGGACGAATGGGTGGAGGAGTGGGAGCTGCAGTGGGTGGATGAACTGGTGTATGACGAGGTTTTGGGATGGATCGTGCAACCTGAGCTTCAGTGGGTTTCGACATGGGTTTTGAAGCCGGTCCCGACCTCGGTAACGGTCACGACATGGTGGAACAAGACGACCCTTTCCGGAGCCGTGGCGCTGGCAGGACAGGCGGGCACGGGGGGAGGTGGCGGAGGAGGAGCCACGAGGTCGCCTACTGTTCAGCAGGACGATCCTGATGCCGTGGGCGGAGCCGGAGGCAGCGGCATCGTGGTGTTGCGCTATGTGGTTTTGACCGGGGAAGTCAGCTCGAACCAAATCGTCGCGTTTGGCAAGGCGCCGGACGACATGACGGTGACAGGCGCGACCGGGGACATCCAATGGCAGATGTCCGAGGACAAGGTTTCATGGATCAACGTGCCGGGCGCGACAGGGCCGGTGCTTCCCGGGGCAGCGGTGGGTGCTTTGAAGGGAAACCGCTTCTTCCGGGCGATGCTCGACCATGACGGCATGAAGGTGGCCTCTGGCACGATCGATGTCCGAATCAAGAGCGAGGTTGTCACCTATGAGCTGGGGGGTGTCCTGTACCATTCGGTGACATTCTTCGGGACACCCAGCGGGAGCTATCGGGTGCCGGAAGGGGTTTCCTCCATGGAGTACTTGGTAGTGGGTGGCGGTGGTGGTGGTGGCTATGCATTTCTCTGGTCAGCGGGCGGCGGTGGCGGCGGCGCGGTCCGGACGGGGACGATGGCGGTGCCTTCGGATCGACACGTTCGGGTTGAGGTCGGGCTCGGAGGACGTGGTGGAGGGCCTGACTTCCCCGGTGAAGCTCCTGCGGATGGCGGGGCGTCTCGTCTGGGGGACGTCATCGCAGAGGGAGGAGGCCGAGGCGGGGATGCCGCAACCGCACCTGGGAGTGGCGTCACGGGTGGCGGGGGGCATCCCGTCGCACGCGATCAACAAGGAGGGGAGGGGTTGTATCGAGGGGGAGATGGGCGCGCCTTTGGCGATGGCTGGGGGTCGTTTGCGTCCGGAGGAGGAGGCGGGTCAGGAGGAGATGGCCAGGACGGAAGCGAGAACGCCGGCGGCGCTGGCGGGAATGGGGTGGCAAGCTCCCTGCGGACCGGCGTGCCGGCGACCTACGGCGGTGGCGGTGGGGGCGGATTCCAGAGGTATTGGATGGATCCCAGCACGGGTGAAACGCCAACCGGAGCTCCGGGCATGGGAGGACCGGGGGGGGGCGGCGCGGGCGGAATGAAGATTGTCGTCGGGAGCAATGAAGGGGATGGCTTTGGGCTGTCGGTGTTTGCCGATGTGCCTGCGGCGAGCGGCGAGGTGGGAACCGGTGGCGGGGGAGGGGGCGGCGCGGCCCTCAGCTCCTATGCCCAATTTGTCGAGCCTGGTGCCATCGGCGCTGCGGGTGGAAGCGGCCTTGTCGTGATTCGGTACGCCGTTTCGAAGGGCGTGGTGAGCGGGGGCCAAGTTGTCCCCCGTGGCGGTTCCCCAGAAGACATGACGCTGACGGGGGCCACAGGGCAAGTTCAGTGGCAGGTCTCGTTGGATCAGGCCTCATGGAGCGACTTGGCCGGGGCGACGAACTCGGTGCTCTCGGGTTCCATGGTTGGACCCTTGACGGCCGACCGGTATTTCCGGGCGCTGCTGATTGCGGACGGCGTCGTCATGTCGTCTGGCGTGATCACGGTTGGGGTGCGGTCCATGCAGGCCCAGGCCTTGACCTTTAGCCTTCCAGGCAACGTGGTGTACGGGGAGGCGCCCCAAACCTTGATGGCGACCGCTAGCAGCGGGCTCCCTGTCAGCTACGAGGTCGATAGGCCCGGGGTCATCGCGATCCTCAATGGGAAATGGGTGGCCACGGGCGCGGGGGTGGCCACCATTACCGCTTCCCAATCTGGCAGCTCCGAATGGCATCCAGCCGAGCCGGTTCAGCGAGTCGTGACGGTGCTGCCCAAGCCGTTGATCGTGGGCGCTCCCAACCTTGCGACGGCCAAGGTTTACGATGCGACGCGCAACGCGGCGGTCATGGCTGGCCCGGTGTCGGGCGTCATGGCCGGCGACGAGGTGGTCGTGACCGCAAGTGCATCGTATGACACGGCGCCGGCGGGAACGGGCAAGACCATCACGGTGATGTATGTCCTCGGGGGTGCGCAGGCTGCAAATTACACCGCGCCGGAGAAGCAAGCCTTCGAAACCGGGGTGATTGAGCGCAGGCAGTTGGCGGTTACCGGATTGTCCGCTGCTTCGCGTGAGTACGACGGGACGGGCCATGCATCCATCACGGGGCCTCCCGTCCTTGCGGGTGTTGTGGGCGAGGACGTGGTGACCTTGCTGGGCACGGCCTCGGGGGCTTTCCCGGACAAGCACGTGGGCGCAAGCAAGACCGTGACGGTTGGGGGACTTAGCCTCGGGGGGGCATCGGCCGGAAACTACACGCTGGCGTTGCCCGCGTTGACGGCGGACATCACGGCCCGCGCGCTGGCCGTGGGCGAGCCGACGGTGACGTTGAGCAAGGTCTATGACGGGACGCGGACCGTGGCGGTGACGGCGGGCGGATTGACCGGCGTGGTGGCCGGGGACGCGGTGAGCGTGACGGCGAGCGGCTGGTACGACACGGCGGCGGCTGGGACCGGGAAGACGGTGACGGTGACCTACGCGTTGGGCGGTGCGGACGCGGGGAACTACACGGCGCCCTTGGACAGGACGTTCACCGCGGGCGTCATCACGGCGAAGGCCATGGCGGTGTCGGGGTTGGCGGCAGTCTCGCGGGCGTATGACGGGACGACCCTGGCGACGATCACGGGGACGCCCGTGCTGTCCGGGGTGGTGGGAGGGGACGAGGTGAGCCTTGCGGGGGCCGCGACGGGGGAGTTCGCGGACAAGGACGTGGGGGTGGGGAAGGCGGTGACCTTGACGGGGTTGTCCCTCGAAGGCGGTGCGGCGGGGAACTACATGCTCGCGTTGCCCGCGTTGACGGCGGACGTGACGGCCCGCGCGCTGGCCGTGGGCGAGCCGACGGTGACGTTG
>CAIYFP010000177.1 GCA_903925515.1 uncultured Verrucomicrobiota bacterium | reverse complement strand
GCATCGGAATCGGTTTACAGCGGCGGCACGGACTCCGTCGATTACGAGGCACCCCTGATCGCGGTGAAGACGGAGCCTGCGGGGTCCGCCGAGGAGGAGGGGACCGTTCGGTTCGCGCCGGGCGAGCTTGCAAAGAAGGTGAGTGTTCGGGTTTGGGGTGACACCCAGGCCGAGGGCCAGACCAACCCGGACAACCCAGCCGTTCGCATGGAGACGTTCTTCGTGAACCTCTTCGCAGCCGACGGGGCCGACATCGCGCCGATTCCATCGCTCACCCAGAGCAATCACGTCACGGTGCGCATCATTGACGACGACGCGCCGGGTGGCGGGCCTGACCAAGGGCCGTGGGCCGTCACGTTCACCCGCAGCTTGTGGGTGGTGGACGAACCCAAGAGCGGCAGCGTGACGGTCCCTGTGACGTTGCGTCGAACCCCGGGCAGCTCGAATGCGGTCGTGGTCTTTGCCACCGCGGGCGGAACGGCGACGCCTGTGGCCGATTACACCAGCATCTTCCGTCAATTGGTCGTCTTTGGCCCCACCGAGCTGGAGCGAGTCATCCCGGTGACCATCCTTGCGGACGCTGAGGTGGAGGGGACGGAGCGGATCAACCTGTCCTTGAGGAACCCGACGGGCGGGCCGGTTCGCGGATCACCCGGCGATGCGGTCATTGAGATTCGGGATGAGGACCAGCCCGAGATCTACTTCCCTTATGACCCCGGATTCCCTGTGATCACCGAGCAGACCGGCGGCGGGGTGAACACGCAATCCATCACCGTCGGCCTGAGGGATCGCGCCACGGGCCTCCCGGTGACGGATCTGCCCGCCGGCATCCAAGTTACCTACACCATCGTGTCGCTCACCGCCCGCGCCCCCGGGGACTTCGTCGCCGCATCCTTGACCGGCACCCTCATCTTTGAATCGAGCAGTGGCACCGGGACGATCTCCATCGACATCATCCGCGACAACATCCCCGAGCTGCCGGAGACGTTTGCGGTGGCGCTTTCAAATCCCGTGGGGGCCACGATTGCAGCCAACGAGGAGTTTGTGGTCGCCACGATTGAGGATGACGACCTGACGCCCTTGTCGGGAGAGGTCTATTACGACTCCAACGGCAATGGTTGGCGCGACTTTGACGAGGCGGGAATCAAGGATGTCTCCGTCAAGGTGACCTATCACGGGCTGGCGGGTCCCGTGAGCCAAACCGTCTTGACCGACGCGGCGGGCATCTATTCCGCGTCAGTATTGCTGGGCGCGGTCAGCGTCGAGGTGGATGGCAGCTCGGTCACGTCGCCTTACCAAGGCGTGCTGGCCCTGTTCCTGGGGAGCGGTGACTACGAGAGCACCACGGATAACGAGAACCAAACCATTCAATTCCAGGGAATCGGCGGTCTGCCTGCGTTCAATCCGGTTGGGTATCACAGCACGTTCACGTTCGCCTTGCCCGAGGAGTCCGAGGAGACCGTTGGCAGGGGCGGCACGGATGACACCCTCTTTGGCGGGCCAGGCAATGACACGATGTCAGCAGGGTCCGGCGACGACTTCGTCGTGGGCGGTCACTGGATGACGGCGACAGACAACAACACGGACGTCAACCGGGACTCCTATGCCGCGCCGGTGACGGCCGTTGTGACGGGCATCCACGCCGTTCATGACAGCGGCCCCAT
>CAIYFP010000176.1 GCA_903925515.1 uncultured Verrucomicrobiota bacterium | reverse complement strand
GTGAACTCGGGGAAGTTGTTGGTGCGATGGAGGCGGTCGAGGGCCTCGCGCCAGCGGTCCCGATAGACGAGGTCGTTCCACTCGGGGAGGAGGTTGTTGATGGGGCAACCGCTGGCCATCCCGCTGATGAGGGTGCCGTTGTGGCAGAAGGGGATGCCGCAATCCATGCAGCGGGAGGCTTGCTGGCGGAGGCGGTCTTCTTCGAGGTGCTCGTGGAACTCGTTCCAGTCGCGGATGCGGCGAAGGGCGTTGCGGTCGAGGGGGACCTCGCGGACGAACTCGATGAATCCAGTGGGCTTGCCCATGTGTTGGTCTGGTCTTGAAGTGAAAGTTGGGGTGGATACGGGGATCAACCGCCGCCGACGCGCGCGGCATCCTTGGTGTTTTCGTTGAAGGCGCGGGTCAGGGCTTCGTCGCCGGTGAGGCCCTCGGCCTCGGCCTTGCGAAGGGCGGCGAGCACGCGCTTGTAGTCGCGCGGCATGACCTTGACGAAGAGCGGGGCGAACCGAGGCCAGTCGGCCAGGATGGAGGCGGCGCGGGTGCTGCGGGTGTTGATGGCGTGGTCACCGAGGATGGTCTTGAGGGTGGCCTCGTCCTCGGCGTCGAGCTTCTCGAGCCCGACCATCTGGGTGTTGCAACGGCGCGGGAAGTCGCCCGCCTCGTCGAGCACGTAGGCGACGCCGCCGGACATGCCGGCCGCGAAGTTGCGCCCGGTGGGTCCGAGGACGACGACGCGTCCGCCGGTCATGTACTCGCAGCCGTGGTCGCCCACGGCCTCGACGACGGCGGTGACGCCGGAATTGCGGACGCCGAAGCGTTCGCCGGCCATGCCGCGGATGTACACCTCGCCGGAGGTGGCGCCGTAGAGGGCGACGTTGCCGACGATGATGTTGGACTCGGCGGGGAAGGTGCTGCCGGCCGGGGGATAGAGGACGAGCTTCCCTCCGGAGAGGCCCTTGCCGAAGTAGTCGTTGGCATCGCCTTCGAGGTGGAAGGTCATGCCTTTCGGGAGGAAGGCTCCGAAGCTTTGTCCGGCGCTGCCTTGGAAGGTGAGGTGGATGGTGTCCTCGGGCAGGCCGGCGGCGCCGTGGCGTCGGGTGACCTCGCTGCCGGTGATGGTGCCGACGACGCGGTTGACGTTGCGGACGGGCAGGGAGGCCTTGACGGGTTGGCCGTGCTCGATGGCGGGGCGGCAGAGGTCGAGCAACGTGGTGATGTCGAGCGACCGGTCGATGCCATGGTCCTGGGCCATCTGGCAATGGCGGCCGACCTCGGGTCCGACCTCGGGCTGGTAGAGGATCTTGCTGAAGTCCACGCCCTTGGCCTTCCAGTGCTCGACGGCGCGCCGGGCCTCGAGGCGGTCGGTGCGGCCGACCATTTCCTCGACGGTGCGGAAGCCGAGGGAAGCCATGATCTCGCGGACCTCCTGGGCGATGAAGCGCATGAAGTGGACGACATGGGCGGGGTCGCCGGTGAAGCGGCGCCGGAGCTCGGGGTCCTGGGTGGCGACGCCGACCGGGCAGGTGTTGAGGTGGCAGACGCGCATCATGATGCAGCCGAGCGAGACCAAGGGCGCGGTGGCAAAGCCGAACTCCTCGGCGCCGAGCAACGCGGCGATGACGACGTCGCGGCCCGTCTTCAACTGGCCGTCCGTTTCCACGACGATGCGGGAGCGGAGGTTGTTGAGGACGAGGGTTTGATGGGTCTCGGCCAGGCCGAGTTCCCATGGGATGCCGGCGTGCTTGATCGAGGTTTGCGGAGAAGCGCCGGTGCCGCCGTCGAAGCCGGAGATGAGGACGACGTCGGCGTGGGCCTTGGCGACGCCTGCGGCGACGGTTCCGACGCCGACCTCGGAGACGAGCTTGACGGAGATGCGGGCGTGGCGGTTGGAGTTCTTGAGGTCGTGGATCAGCTCCGCGAGGTCCTCGATGGAATAGATGTCATGGTGCGGGGGCGGGGAGATGAGGCCGACGCCCGGGGTCGAGTGGCGAGTCTTGGCGATCCATGGATAGACCTTGCCGCCGGGGAGCTGGCCGCCCTCGCCGGGCTTGGCGCCCTGGGCCATCTTGATCTGGATCTCGCGTGCGTTGACGAGGTAGTGGCTGGTGACGCCGAAGCGGCCGGAGGCGACCTGCTTGATGGCGGAGTTCTTGGAATCGCCGTTGGGGAGCGGGGTGAATCGCTCGGGATCCTCGCCGCCCTCGCCGGTGTTGGACTTGCCGCCGATGCGGTTCATGGCAATGGCGAGTGCCTCGTGGGCCTCCTTGGAGATGGAGCCGTAGCTCATCGCGCCGGTCTTGAAGCGGCGGACGATGGATTCGACGGGCTCGACCTCTTCGATGGGGATGGCGGTGGCAGGCTTGAAGTCGAGGAGGCCGCGGAGGGTGCACCAGTTCTTGAACTGCTCGTCCACCTGGCGGGAATAATCCTTGAACGATTTGTAGTCGCCGTTGCGGACGGCCTTCTGGAGGCGGTGGACCGTCTCGGGGTTGAACAGGTGGTACTCGCCCTCCCGACGCCATTGGTACTGGCCGCCGACGTCGAGGGTGACGGACTTCATCTTGCGGTCCGGGAAGGCGCGGCGATGACGGGCCTCGACCTCGCGGGAGATTTCCTCCATGCCGACGCCCTCGACGCGGGTGGCGGTCCAGGTGAAGTACTTGTCCACGACGGCCTCGCTGATGCCGACGGCCTCGAAGATCTGGGCGCCGCGATAGGATTGGATGGTGGAGATGCCCATCTTGGAGGCGACCTTGACGACGCCCTTCACGGCGGCCTTGACGAAGTTCTTGATGCCGGACTTGAGCTCGACGCCCGGGAGGAGGCCCTGCTCGATGAGGCCATGGATGGAATCGTAGGCGAGGTAGGGGTAAATGGCGCCGCAGCCGTAGCCGAGGAGCAGGGCGAAGTGATGGACCTCGCGGGGCTCGCCGGACTCGAGGACCAGGCCGACGCGATTGCGGGTGCCCTTGCGGATCAGGTGATGGTGCAGGCCGGAGACGGCGAGGAGGGCCGGGATGGGGGCGTTGCGGGGGCCGATGCCGCGATCGGAGAGGATGACGAGCTTGTGGCCCTCGGCGATGGCCTTGTCGGCCTTCTTGAAGAGGTCGTTGAGGGCCTTTTCGAGACCCTTGGCTCCCTTCTCGACCTTGTAGGTGATGGGGAGGGTGAGGGCGCGATAGCCGGAGTGATCGATGTGCTTGAGCTTGCTGAACTCCTCCGGGGTAAGGACGGGGTTCTTGAGCTTGATGAGCGCG
>CAIYFP010000175.1 GCA_903925515.1 uncultured Verrucomicrobiota bacterium | reverse complement strand
GTCGTTCGATCGCCCAACGCATCCCGCAGGTGGCCGCAATGCTCGCCAACCGGCCCAAGCCTGTCCGCCTCGCAACCGACGGCTCCATGGACCCCGCCAACTGGGTTCCTCGCGTCGCCGAGGACGGCGGCCGTGCCGAGCACGCCAAGGAAGCGGGCCAGCCCCCAGTCCTTCGCCTCGCCCTCGCCGGCGTCGGCGCCCCCCTCGTGGCGGGCACGTATCTCCCTCTCGCCCGGCAAGTACCGCCTCGAGGCACGTGCGCGCGCTCGCGGAGTCGAGTCGGTCGGCGACGCCAAGGGCACCGGGCTCGGCATCCGGGTCAGCGGCGCGCCTCGCGCCAACAAGGTCGTCGGCACCACCGACTGGACCCCCTTGACGTTCGATTTCGTGCTCGACGGCGCGGGCGAGGTGGAATTGGTCGCCGAGCTCCGCGGCCAAAAGGGCTCGGGCGACTTCGACGCCTCGGCGTTCAGGCTCCGGCGCGTCCCCTGAAACCCAAGCCGTGGCGAGTGATGCCAAATGGCAGTTGGGGCGCGGATCAGCCAAACCCTTTGCCAGCCGGTCCTCACGGAAAGTGGCAGCACCATCCGGCCGCCGGCGTGGCTGATACCAAGGAAGGGAAAGTTGGCTGGCCGACATGGATTCGAACCATGACTAAGGGCTCCAAAGACCCCTGTGCTACCTTTACACCATCGGCCAACGCACAGGGAAATCGTGTGCCCGAACCCGAGCCCGCCGCAACTTGAAACTTCCCCGCACGCCGTTTCCGCCCCTTAATCACCCTCCACCGGGCGAGTGGTGAAATGGCAGACACGCGGGACTTAGGATCCCGTGGCGCAAGCCGTGCAGGTTCAAGTCCTGTCTCGCCCACCACCCTTCACCGTCGTCGAACCTCGATCCACGTCTCCGCCCATCCGCCCCGGCCCTGCACCCGCAGCACATGACGGCCCGGCTCCAACACCGCCTCCACCCCCTCGCCGTGCCTCTCCAAACGCAGCGTCGGGCTTGTCCAGTCCGTCCCGCCGCTCGCCCGCAGCATCACCCGCTGCGTCCCCTCCGCCGCGTCCCCGTCCAACACGTATCGCGTGCCCGCCACCGGCGTGATCACCACGGGC
Organism: uncultured Verrucomicrobiota bacterium; assembly: GCA_903925515.1. Lineage (GTDB taxonomy): Bacteria > Verrucomicrobiota > Verrucomicrobiia > Limisphaerales > UBA9464 > UBA6176. Next base: position 2,125 of record CAIYFP010000175.1, on the reverse strand, counting down.
ATGCCAGGCCCGCCACCCTCCTTCACGACCATGCGGTCGCTCATCCTCGCCCCCTCCCCCTCCATCCACTCCCGATACTCCAACCCCAGCACCACCCGGCCATGCACGTCCCGGTCTCCGTCCCTCTCCCATCCGGGACGCGTGCCGGCGAGAAAGACCTCCTCGCGCCCCTCCCCGACGCCTCGCCGCCTCCGCCCGCTCAAGGGCTCGACCCTCGCCCGCGTCAGCCCCGCCGGCTCCTCGAACCACCCCGCGTCCCCGTGCCGACGCGACAACTCCATCAACACATCCCCCAGCATCACCCCCGCCCCGCTCACGCCGGACACCTCCGCCATGGGCGTCCCGTCGAAGTTCCCCGCCCAAACCCCCGCCGTGAACCGCGGCGTGTAGCCCAGCGCCCAGTTGTCCCGGAACCCCGTGCTGGTCCCCGTCTTGCACGCCACCCGCATCCCGGGCGACAACACCGACTGCATCCCGAACTCCGCCGCCCGTGCCAACGGGTCCGACAACACGTCCGCAACCAGCCAACACGCCCCCGCGTCCGCCACGCGTCTTCCCTCCACCGGGTCGCCGGGCGTCACCCGCCATGGAATCCACCAACCCATCCGCGCCAACGTCGCGTACGCGTTCGCCAACTCCACCAACCGCACCTCCGCCTCGCCCAACACCACCCCAAGCCCCGGCACCCCAACCCGCCCGCCCCCCGTTTCCATCCCAAACCCGCGCATCACCCCCACGAACCCCTCGGCGCCCCCGATCCCCTCCAGCACCCGAACCGCCGGGATGTTCAGCGACCCCGCCAACGCCTCCCGCAGGCTCACCGGCCCCCGAAACCGCCCGTCATAGTTCCGCGGCTCGTACAACCCTGTGTCCGTCCACACGCGCATCGGCACGTCTGCCACCACGTCCGACGCCATCGCCCCGCCCTCGAAAGCCCGGAGATACGCGAAGGGCTTCAATGCCGACCCCGGCGACCGACGCGCCAACACCCCGTCCACCTGCCCGCCATCTGCACGGCTCCAGTCCGGCGACCCCACCCATGCCCGCACCTCGCCCGTCGCATGCTCAATCACCACCATCGCCGCGTCCCGGACCCGACGCCCGCTCAACTCCGCAAGACGCGCCCGCACGATCCCCTCGCACGCCGACTGCAAGCCCGCGTCCAGCGTCGTCATGACCCTGCCCGCCGCATCCGACCCGTGCCGGGCCCTCACCACCTCGACGAAGTGCGGTGCCGTCCATGGTCCCGTGCAAGGCACCAGCCTCAGCTCCTCCCCCGCCGCACGTCGCGCCGTCGCCTCGTCCAGCCAACCCAGCTTCACGCAACGTCCAAGGATCCATTCCTGCCGTGCCTTCGCGCGGTCCATGCGCAGGCGCGGGTTCAGCCGCGTCGGAGCCTGCGGCAACCCCGCCAACATCGCGGCCTCCGCCCATGACAAATCCCTCGGTGCCTTCCCAAAATAATGCCGCGCCGCCGCCGCCAATCCCTCCGCGCGATTCCCGTAGTCCACCCGCGCGAGGTATGACCTCAGGATTCGTTGCTTGTCCCACGCACGCTCCAGCCGCATGGCCTGCGTCGCCTCCACCACCTTCGTCCAAAGCGTCCGCGGCCTTGGATGCCCCAGCTTGACCCGCTGCTGCGTGATCGTGGACGCCCCGCTGATCACGCGTCCGTTTCGCGCCCATTGCCATGCCGCGCGCTCCGTCGCGAGCACGTCCACCCCGCCATGCCCAAAAAACCGCGCGTCCTCCGCCGCCAACGTGCATCGCACCACGCTCTCGGGAATGTCCCCCTCCGCCAGCTCCCGACGCCATGGACCGTCCTCCGCCCCCGACGCCCGCAACGTCGCCCCGTACCGGTCCACCCAGTCCACCGCCGTGCCGCGCGCCCATTCACCGTCAAGACCCGTCGGCATGGGCACCCAATCCACCGCCTTCCATGCCACCGCCATGCACGCCGCCATGACCCACGCCACGCGACATCCGACCCTTGCCCAGCCCCGAATCATCCCTGTCCTCCGGCCATCCACGGCCCTTGTGCCCCTTTCCCAAAATCCTGCCCGACTCCACCGCGCATCACCCCCAAAAGCAAGATGGCGCGCACGATGACCCAGTCATCGTGCGC
>CAIYFP010000174.1 GCA_903925515.1 uncultured Verrucomicrobiota bacterium | reverse complement strand
GGATCCATCCGTTGGCCACTCCATCCGCGTCCATGGCCGGAGCCGTGAGCCGAAAAACTTCCTGCGTGGGGATTCAGGGGGGGCCTCGGGGGTTGCGGGGGGTTCGGGGGCGGGGATAGCCTGCGGCGCATGGCAGCTTCCCCCCGTTCGTTTGTTCCATTCATTCCTGCGGAGAGCCGGCTTCGGGAGTTCACGGCAAGGTCGGTGGTGGTGGGGACGTTGCTGGGGATCCTGTTTGGGGCGTCGTCGTTGTACCTGACCCTGAAGGTGGGGTTGACGGTGAGCGCGTCGATCCCGGTGGCGGTGATCTCGATCACGTTGTTTCGGCTATGGGCGAAGCTTGGGGGGCGTGACGCGACGATCCTTGAGCACAACATCGCGCAGACGGCGGGCTCGGCGGGGGAGTCGTTGGCGTTCGGGGTGGGCGTGACGATGCCGTCGGTGTTGATCCTTGGGTTCGACCTTGAGGTGGCGCGGGTGACGTTGGTGGCGTTGCTGGGCGGGGCGTTGGGCATCCTGATGATGATCCCGCTGAGGCGGGCGTTGATCGTGGAGCAGCATGGGCAGCTCAAGTACCCGGAGGGCACGGCGTGCGCGGAGGTCCTGAAGGCTGGGGCGGACGCGGAGTCGTTGCGGGCGGCCTCGGACCCGAGGGCCGGGGAGAAGGCTGGGGGCGGGATCAGCGCGGCGACGATCTTCGGGGGCCTTGGGATTGGGATGGTGTACAACATCGCGTGCAAGGCGTTCCGTGGATGGAAGGACACGCCCGGGGTGGTGTTTGGGGCGCCATTGAAGGGGGGATCGTTGGCGGCGGAGGTGACGCCGGAGATGCTGGGGGTGGGGTACATCATCGGGCCGCGGATTGCGGGGGTGATGCTTGGGGGCGGGGTATTGAGCTACCTGGTGCTGATTCCGTTGATCCGGTTCTTTGGCGATGGGTTGGCGGCGCCGTTGGCGCCGGGCGGGGAGAAGCTCGTGCGGGACATGGGGCCGGGGGCGATCCGGAACGCGTACCTGCTTTACATCGGCGCGGGGGCGGTGGCGGCGGGAGGGTTGATCAGCCTTGTGCGTTCGTTGCCGACGATCTGGAACGGGATCCGGCATGGGTTGGCGGACCTGCTTGGGACGGGGAAGGGGGACGGGGCGCGCGAGAGGACGGCGCGGGACCTGCCGTTGAAGTGGGTGCTGGCGGGGGCGTTCGCCTTGGTGGCGTGGATCAGCGTGGCGAAGCCATTGCAGATGAACCCGGTGGGGGCGTTGCTGGTCGTGCTGCTGGGCTTCCTGTTCGTGACGGTGTCGTCGCGGTTGACGGGGGAGGTGGGGTCGAGCTCGAACCCGATCTCGGGGATGACGATCGCGACGTTGCTGCTGACGTGCCTTGCGTTCCTTGCGAGGGGCTGGACGGGCCCGGAGTACTACGTGACGGCGTTGTCGGTGGGGGCGATCGTGTGCATTGCGTCGTCGAATGGCGGGACGACGTCGCAGGACTTGAAGACGGGGTTCCTTGTGGGCGGGACGCCGCGGTTGCAGCAGGTGGCGATCCTGATAGGCGCGACGGCTTCGGCGTTGGTGCTGGGGCCGGTGCTGTTGACGCTGAACGATGCCTCGACCGTGTACGTGCCGGCAACGGAGGTGGCGAACGCCCCGGCGGTGGCCTTGCCCAACGCGGCGGTGACCATGAGGGAGACGTTGAAGGGGCATCAACGGGGGCAGGACGAGAGGTCGTACTGGGTTTATCACCAGCCGGACCCGCAGGGCGGCGCGGCAAGGAAGTTCCTGCTGGACGACGACGGGAAGGCGGCGTGGTGGGTGGACCCCGGGATCAACGGGACGGTGACGAGGCTTCCGGGCGGGATGGAGGTGCAGAAGTTCGAGGCGCCGAAGGCGGTCCTTGTGAGCTACATCATCAAGGGGATCCTCGACCGGAAGCTTCCGTGGGAGTTGGTGCTGGTGGGGGTCATGATCGCGGTGGTCCTTGAGTTGTGCGGGATCCCGTCGCTGGCCTTTGCCGTGGGCGTGTACCTGCCCATCGCGGTCTCGATGCCCATCTTCGTGGGCGGGATGCTGCGGTGGCTCGCGGACCGCATGGACCGGCATCGGTTGCGGTCGGCGGGCCTGACCGACGAGGAGGCCGCGGCGGAGGGGGACAAGAGCCCCGGGGTGTTGATGGCGTCGGGCTACATCGCGGGCGGGAGCATCGCGGGGATCGTGGTGGCGTTGGTGGAGGCGCGTTTCTCGGGGGTGGCGTCGGGCGTGACCTCGTGGATGGCGAGGAACAACCCGATGTTCGAGGGGCCACGTTCGGATGCGTTGTCGTTGGTGCCGTTCGGGGTGATTTGCCTGCTCCTGTTCCTTGCGGCGCGGCGGAGGTTCTTGTCGGGGACGTGACCGGGGGCGCAAGGCTGGCAGCGCGGTTCAGGACGATGGGAGGGGCTAGGTTTCGCGCCATGCGATCAGGCCGACGCCGTGCCGGGATGCGGCGGCCTCGGCCTGCGGTCGGTCGAGGAGGACGGTCATGCCGGCCTCGAAGGCGAGGAGGTTGATGCCGGAGCGCGCGCAGGCATCCAGGGTTCGCGGGCCGACGCATGGGAGGTCGAACCGGACGTCATGGCCGCGCTTGGCGAGCTTGATGGCCACCGCGCCGCCGGACTTTCCGGCGAGCCCGCCGCCGCGTTCGAGGCAGGCGTCGGTGCCCTCGAAGCCCTCGACGGCAAGGACGGTGCCTTCCTTGACGACGACGGACTGGCCGATTTCGAGCCGGGCGACCTCGCGAGCGATCCTGAAGCCGAAGGCGACGTCCTCCATCTGGGCCGCGGAGGGCTGGGGTCCGGCGACATGGCCGGGGCCGGGCATCCACGGGCCGAGGAAGGGAAGGGGATCCACGAGCTGGATGCCGTCGGAGGCGAGCTCGTCGGCAACGGCGCCGAAGAGGGAATGGGCGTTTCGTTCCTTCACGCGCAGGAGGAGCTTCATGCCGCGGAGGTCTGGGCGGATGTTGAAGAGGTTGGAGGGGGCGAGCTGGCCGAGCATGACGCAAGTGCGGACGCCATGCTCCTTGAGGGCGTCGATCATGCGGCCGAGCTGGCCGACCTTGATCCATGCGATGCGGTCCACGGCCTCGGCGAGGGCGGGGTCGGTTTCGCCCTCGAAGGCGACGGCGGCGACGCGGCGGCCGGCGCGCCGAGCCTCGGCGGCGAAGACGAAGGGCAGGCGTTTGCTGCCTGCGATCAAGCCGATGGGGGAGTCGCCCGTGTGCATCGGGGCGAGACTGGGGACGCGCGGGGTTCCTGACAATGGGCTTGCCTACAGGCAGGAGCGGGGGCGCAGAGTTGGGAAGGAATTCTCCACATGAAGACGAGCGTGTTTCTGGGCGCGGCCTGCGCGGTTTCTGTCCTTGCTGCCATGGGTTTCCCCGGGGAGATGAGGGCGGCGGACAGCCTTGGGCGGAAGGAGCCGGGCAAGGCGGGTCCCGCGCGGCCCGCGTACCCGATCCACGGGAGCGTGGAGCGTTTTGACGCGGGACTGGACGAGCTGATCGCGCCCGGGGTCCAGATGGAGCGGCTGGCGAGCGGGTTCAACTGGTCCGAGGGGCCGACATGGTTGCATCGGGAGGGCGCGGTTGTGTTCTCGGACGTGCCGGAGAACGTGATCTACCGGTGGTCGGACCGGGATGGCTTGACGGTGTACCTGAAGCCGAGCGGCTACACGGGGCAGGCGTTGGAGTTTGCGGAGCAGGGGTCCAATGGGTTGACGACCGACGCGGCGGGGAGGCTGGTGGTGTGCCAGCATGGGGACCGGAGGATTTCCCGTTACGAGGCGGGGCGCGGATTCACGCCGTTGGCATCCATGGTGGACGGGCGGCGGTTCAACTCGCCGAACGACCTTGTGTTTGACCGGCGCGGGAACCTGTACTTCACGGACCCGCCGTATGGGTTGAAGGGCGGCAACGACAGCGAGCTGAAGGAGTTGGTGGCGAACGGGGTGTACCTGCTGCGGTCGAACGGGAAGGTGCAGTTGCTGACAAGCTCCATGACGTTCCCGAACGGCATCGCGTTGTCGCCGGACGAGCGAACGCTCTACGTGAACCAGTCCGACCCGAAGTCGCCGGTGATCAAGTCGTTCCCGGTGCATGCGGACGGGACGCTTGGGGAGGGGCGGGTGTTCTACGACACGACGCGGTTTGCCGAGAAGGGGTACAAGGGGTTGCCGGACGGGCTGAAGGTGGACGTGAAGGGGAACGTGTTCGCGACGGCACCGGGCGGGGTGATGGTGATCAGCCCGGAGGGCAGGCTTCTGGGCTTGCTGAACACGGGCGAGGCCACGGGCAACTGTTGCTGGGGCGACGACGGCTCCACGTTGTACATCACGGCCGACATGCACCTTGTCCGCATCCGCACGCGGACGAAGGGGCATGGGTTCGCGCGTTGAGGCGGGGCGTGCGGGGCGGGGTCAGTCCCATTTGCCAAGGGACTCGACATGGGCGGCGGAGCCGTCCCGGAGCCAGCCGTCGAGCTGGGCGGCGTCCTTGAGTTGTTGGCCGCGAAGGCGCGGGACGACGACGAAGGCGGAGCCGACCTCGGGCAGGGCGGTGAGGTCGCCCCAGAGCTTCTCGAACTGGGCGACGGGGAACACGTCCTCCTGGCCATGGCCCCAGCGCTTCTTGACGTCCTTGAGGGTGATGTAGGTGGGGAGCCGGGACGCCATGTCACGGATGGCGGAGGCGACGCGTGGCTCGTCTTCGGCTAGGACGAGGTCGCGGTCGAGCCCGAGGCAGGCGAGCCAGCGGTCGATGTCGATCCACGTGGTCATGGAGTTGTAGAAGGACAACTCGAACTCGTCCTCCTCGCGCGGCATGGCGAGGCCCTCGACGAGGCGGACCTGGCCGTTGACGCGGGCGAGGCCGCCGCCCCGGTCCTCCAGACGCCTCGGGATGACCTCGAAGCCGAGGGTTGCGCCGGATCGCCGGTGCCATGCAAGGAGGGCGGGGTCGAGGGTGGCGCCGAGGGTGTCGATGTTGTGGAGCATCAGGGTCCGGAGGGCGGGCCGGGCGCGGAGCATGCGGGCGAGGACCCCGTTCCGGAGGAGGTTGGGCACCTCGTAGAAATGGCCCACGGGGTGCATGCACTGGAGGGGGAGGTTGTCGGTGTAGTCGCTGGCCTCGCCCTCGGACGTGGCCCATCCCATGAGGGCGGCGCGCAGGGACTCGCGGACCTTCTGTTGTTGCTCGTCGAGGACCTGCTGGGGCATCTCCTCCCATTGGAAGCGCAGGTCGCGGACCATGGGCACCATGCGCAGGCCCACGCTGCGGCCCGGGGAGAGCAGCAGGGTGCCTTCCTTCGATTCCGGGAAGCAGTCGGGGGCGCGGTCGAGGAAGCGTTGGGTGGGGGCGTGCGTGAGGTAGCTGGTGGTGAAGACGTGCAGGGGCGCCATGCCGTGGAGGGCCGCCGAGCGACGTGTCTTGGCAAGGTGGACCTCCAGGAAGGTCCGGTGGCGTCCGCCGAGGCGGGCAAAGGGGTGGAGGGCCTTGCACACCCCGGCGCCTTGGGTCCAGCGGGAGCCTGCGCCGGCCGCGAGGGTGACGACGGCGACCTCCCCCCGCGCCATGGCCGCCTCGCCCTCGGCCTGCAACGACGCATCGGGCGCGATGTCCTCCATGCGGGCGACGTCGGCGGGGCGGACGTCCTCGATGCGGGCGTCCGCGCGCAGGCGGTTCTGGGCGAGCCCGATGCGACCCTCGCGGAGGTCGCGCCGGACGCGTTCGTGTTGCTCGCGGTCGAAGCCGTTTGCGGCGAGGAACCCCGGGAGGCTTTCGCCCTCGGGATGGCTGGCCCGGCCGCGGGGCACGAGGGCGTCGAAGAGGACCTGGACCATGCCGCGAAGGTCCGGGCGGGTGCGGGCGGCGGCGCCGAACCGGTCGAGCTCGACCCTGCGGACAAGGGGCAGGGCGCGGCTGTCGCGCCGGACCATGGAGGGGACGGTGAGGGAGTAATAGTCGCGGGGCATGAGGGCCTCGGGGCCGGAGAGGACGTCGCTCCATGTCCCGCGCTCGTTGATGGCGTAGTCGAAGACGACGGGGTCCATGGCGAACGGCAGGCCCTGCTGCAGCTCGCGCTTGGCATGGAGCATGATTTCGAGGAGGCGGGCCTGGGCCTCGGCCTTGCGTGCGGGGTTGAAGATGAAGCCCATGCCGCCGCCGGACATGCCGCCGAGCATCCAGAAGCCCCAGAAGTCGTCGCCGAAGGCCTCGGTGGCGCGGGCGATGACGCACTCGGTGAAGTGGTTGGTGGCCCATGGGATGATGGCTTGCAGGGGGCCGCGGAAGTTCCGGGTGGTGGCCCGGCCGAGCGCCTTGATGTCGCCCCTGCGCAGCGCGTCCACGACCTCGCCAAGGACGTCGAGGGCGTCTTGTCGGCCGCGCCACTCGGCCGAGGACCGGAGGAGATACTTCTCCGTCACCATTTCAAGGATGGGGCCCACGTTCTGGGCCATGCCGCCATGGACGACCACGAGGGATTCCTGGAGGGCCTTGCGGGCGGAATCGGGGATCTCGTCGCGGCCATAGACATGGTGGACGGGCATGAGGCAGCCGCGGGATACGCCCCACTCGGGGTCGTCCTCGCGGGCTTGGACGCCGGTGATGAGCTTGATGCCGGGCCAGACGCCGCCGGAGTCCTGCCAGCCGCCGCCGGAGCCACCGAGCCATTCGCCGAGGAGCGCGCGGGCGAGGACGAGGCGGCGCTCGGGTTCCTCCAGGGCGCCCGTCAGCGAGCGCGCCTGCCCGGTCGCCCGCATGCAGGCGGAGATGAGGCAGCCAAGAAGGTTGGTGCTGACGGCGAGCCGCGAGCCCTTCGGGATGCCGTTCACGCAGGAGACGACCTCAAGGCCGCGGCCCGGCCCCACGACCTGCGCCAGCAGCTCTGCCAAGGAATGCCCGGAACCCTCGATGCCCGGCGGGACGATCCCGGACGCGATCACGGCCGCCTTGAGAAGGCCAAGGTAGTCCTTCGCGAAGTCGAACACGTCCGCGAGGGAAACGAGGTCCGCCGTGGCGCCGAGGTCCACGGACGTGAGGCGCAGGACGGGCTCGTCCAGCACCCGCAGCCATGCGCTCACGGGGGGGCGTGGCGCGGGGTCACGCCCATGCACGCCAAGGTCCACCGAGATGTTGAGGACGCGGGCCCCCTCCGGGTAGTCCATCCCAAGGAAGAAGATGTCCGACCATGCCGAGTGGGTGAGGTCCATGCGCACGGGCGTCTCCTCGCGCAGGATCGGGTAGGCGCCGTCGGCGTCCCGGCCGAGGAGCTCCGGGCGGATGCGCAGGGGATGGTCGGCGGGATGGCCCATGCGGAACATCCATTGGTTGCCCCGGACCATGCGGACGCTGCGGCGCACCTGGTCGGCCAAGGTCTGGAACGCCAGCCGTTGGTAGGCGGCGGCCAAGGCCGAGCTGATGGCGTCGCTGGGGCCGTCGATTTCTTGGGCATGGAGGAAGGCATCGACGGCCTCCTGGAACCGGCGGCCAAGGAGGTCCTCGAAGCCCGCGAAGGGAACGCGCCCGCCATGGGGTTGGGCCGTCTCGGCGAGCCTTGCGGGCAGGTGGTAACGGTGGATGGCGTGAAGGAAGAAGAGGGCGCGGACTCGCTCGTACAGGTTGATGGCGTTGCGACGGAACGAGTCGAGGGCACGGGAGGCCACCAGCAGGTCCTCGGCGGTGGCGTTGCCGAGCACCGTCCCGAGGGCCCGGTTGCGGATGTCCGGGACGCCCGACGTGATCGTTTCCAGCAGGGATTGGGTGTCCACCCGTGTGCCTTTCGTCATGGGCGTGCCGCCCCGGCGTCGCGTTGCTGCGCCAGCAATTCCACGAGGCCCGCGAGGACCTCGTCGCGGTCCTTGCCGGCCATGGCGAGGCCAAGCTGGGCGAAGAGAAGGCCGTAACGCGACCCGATGTCGTGCCGGTGTCCGGCGAGCTCGCAGGCGAGGTAACGCTCGTGTGCGGCCGTGTCATTGAGGATGCCCGAGAGATGCACCCCGGAGTCGCCGGCCTCGAGCCGCTTGCCCAGCCTTTCCATGACGGAGGACGTGAGGACGTGAATGCCGAAGAAGCAAAGGTAACGGCCGGTCCTGAGGCCCGGGACGATGAGCCGTTGCTCGGCCACGGTCGGGGTGGGCTTCTCCATGACCTCGCGGACGTCGTAGAGGCCGGCATGGCCGGCGACCCTGCGTGCGCCGACCGCGCCGAACCTCGGGAGCTGGCTCTCATGGGTGGCCTGCACGGCCGAGACGGGGCAGGCCTCGCGCGTTGCGACCTCGACCAACTGCCGGGCGCAGCCATGGCTCGCATGGCTGACGTACACATGGTCCCCAACCATGAGGAGGAAGGGGTCCGAACCCGTGAATCCGCGCGCGCACCACACGGCGTGCCCATAACCGCGCGGCTCGGGCTGGGCGATGAACTCGACCCGGCCGGCGTGCTCGGCAGTCGCGTCCGCGTAGGCGGGTTGGTCGCCGGGATGGATCACGACCCCGACTTGATCGACCCCGGCCGCGAGGGCCTCGCCGATGATGATGGCGAGCACGGACCGCATGGTGCCGTCACGGTCCACCATGAGTTGGAGGGGCCATGTGCGCTGGCTCCTGCCTGCCGCCGTGATCACCGCGCGTGTCACCTTCATTGGCTGCGGACAGTACGTGCCGGGGCGCTGGCGACTCCAACCCAAAAACCCGGGCGAGACGGTTCGACGCCGCGGCCGTCGCGCGAGGCGCGCGTTGATTTTCGGGGCGGAGCGGGGTTTCCATCACGCCATGAAGGCGTTTGCGAGGGGGTTGCGGGCGATGGCGCTGGTGCTGGCCGGCACGGCGATGGCGGACGCGGTGTTGAGGGAGCGGGCGGACCGGTTCCTTGGGTTGGTCAACGCGGGGTACCAAGCCTTGTACCGGGTCGAGAGCGAGGCGCAGTGGAAGGCCTCGACGGATGTCCGGCCCGAGCATGACGCGGGCAGCGAGGTGGCGGGCAAGGCACGGGCGGCGTTCAATGGAAACCCGGCCATCATCCGGGAAGCCCGGGAGTTGTTGGCGCGGCGGGCAGACCTGACGGAGCTGCAGGTCCGTCAGCTGGAGCGTTGCCTGCTCAACGCGGCGGAGGGACCCATGACCCGGCCGGACCTTGTGGCAACACGGGTCGCGGCGGAGACGGCGCAGGCCTCGGCGTTGAACGGGTTCCAGTTCAGGCTGGGCGGGAGCAACGTGGTGGCGAACGACTTGGACCGGATCCTTTCCAAGTCCGCCAACCTCGCGGAGCGCCGGGCGGCATGGGAGGCGTCCAAGGCCACGGGCCCGCGGCTGCGTCCCGGGCTGGAGAAGCTGAGGGACCTCCGGAACGCGTGCGCGCGCGAGATGGGCTTCAGCAACTACTTCGCGTTGCAGGTGGCGGGCTACGGGATGACGGCGGACGAGATGGTGGGGTTGAACGAGGCCTTCATGCGGGAGTTGCGCCCGCTGTACCTGCACCTGCACACCTGGACGAAGCACGAGCTCGCCCGGCGGTTCGCGCAACCCGTTCCCAACCGCATCCCGGCCCATTGGATCAACAACCGCTGGGCCCAGGAATGGGGCGGGCTCGTCGATGCCGCGAACCTCGACCGCTACTTCGAGGGACGCGACCCGGCATGGGTCACGCGGACGGCGGAGGAGTTCTACGTGGGCATGGGGTTCCCGAGGTTGCCGGCGACGTTCTGGACGAGGTCGGACCTGTTCCCGGCGCGGCCGGGGGAGGCGCGCCTGAAGAACAGCCATGCCTCGTGCTGGCATGTGGACCTTGGGGACGACATCCGTTCGTTGATGAGCGTGGAGGCGAACCCGTGGTGGTTCACGACGGCACATCACGAGCTGGGCCATGCCTATTACTTCATGGCCTACACCCGGCCCGAGGTGCCGCCCTTGCTGCGCCTGGGAGCCAACCCCGCATTCCACGAGGGCATCGGCGAGCTGATCGGGCTGGCGTCCGGCCAGGTCCCGTACCTCAAGGCCAAGGGCATCCTGCCCCCAGACTACATGCCGGACGAGGTCGCGGTGCTGCTCAACGACGCGTTGTCCCATGCCGTGCCCTTCCTGTTTTGGGCGTCGGGGACCATGACGCATTGGGAGGCGGACGTGTACGCCCGGGAACTCCCGCCCGGGGACTGGAACGCGCGGTGGTGGCGGCACGTGGCGGACTTCCAGGGGGTCGAGCCGCCCGGCGGCCCCGGCTCGCGTGGCGAGGACTGGTGCGACGCGGCCACGAAGACCCACATCAACGACAACCCGTGCTACTACTACAGCTACGCCATCGCCACCGTGCTCAAGTTCCAGTTCAACGACCACATCGCGCGAACCTTCCTCAGGCAGCCGCCGCAGTCGTGCAACTACGAGGGCAACCGCGAGGCCGGCGAGTTCCTGCGACGGATGCTGTCGGCGGGCGGCACGCGAGACTGGAGGACGCTCCTGCGCGAGGCGACCGGCGAGGACCTCAGCACGCGCGCGATGGTGGAATACTTCAAGCCGTTGCAGGCGTGGCTCGCCAAGCAGAACGAGGGGCGGAGGATCGGGTGGGAGTGATCCTTCGAGGCGGGATGCCGGTCCTAGGGATCGCGGGGTCGAGGCAGGGGTGATTCGACGACCCAGCTCGCTTCCAACCGGGGTCCCAAGGCGACTTCGAGCTCGACCGTCTCCCCGGCCTCGCTCGTTTGCAGCTCGAACGAAAGGATCGCGACGTCCATGTCGTCCATGCGTGACGGGAACAGACGACGGGCTGGAATCATCGAGCCATCCATGCGCCGCGCCCGCAACACGAGTTCCATCGACGGTATCGTCCGGGACGCCATCTGGGTTCGGGGTGCGGGGGGAGGAGCGGGCTTCCCGTGGGCGGATGCTCCAAGGCCACGTGGATCACGTGGTTGGAGGACGAAAACCATGTGGCCATGTTCCTCCATTGCGTGCCGGGAGCCTCGGCGATCATGAACTCTCCCGGCTGGGCCACGGCTTCCTTGGGTTGGCCCTGCGCGCGTTCCTGCTGGCTCCGTGGCACAAGCTGCCGGAGTCCGGGCATGGCCTGATGCCTCCCCCGAGCTTTTCCATGCCGGGATGACGCAAGGGCATCCTCGACGAAACGGAAGTCTCCCGGGCCGGATGCCCCCGAAGCAAGAATCCCATGGTTTGTCCATCCCGTGGCTGGATGAATCCACGCAAACCCCGATCTGCCAGGAATCTGAAGCCGCCCCAAGACGACCACGTCGTTTGACCTGAACGGGTAGGGACCGGTCGGGGAGAGCAATAGATCGACCTTCCAGGCCCGCTCAAGGGCCGGCAATCGTTCGTGGCTGATGTTCCCCGTGGCGTCGCTGAAGGACCAAGTCGGATCAAAACCCGTGCTGATGGCATGGCCATCTCGATGCACCTCAAGGGAGGGTTCCCATGACATCTCGCCCGTTTGCTTGAGTTCCTTGAGGATGACTTGGTGGCCTTGGGCCTCGTGGGTCGATGGAAGCGGATCCGCGTTCCATTGCGGGAATTGTTTCCGGCCTCGCGGGTTTGGCAGGCTCAGCTCCCGGGTGAACCCCTTGCCGACGATGCGAAACCGCAACGTTCCGGCGCGGTTGTCCATCACGGGAAGGGTCAAGGCCGCCAGCGACTGGTCCTCGGAATGGGGCAACCATTGCCCTGACCGCATGAGCGTGACGTAGAAGTTGTCCCTCACCGACCAGCCGTCGGAGGTCACGGCCTCGACATGCCAATCGCGATCGAAGACAAACCGGCCAAGGCTTCCGTCGCCGATCCTCATCAACCAGAGGTGCGCGCCCCGGATGGCCAAAAGGTCCCGGTTGTCCACCGCGACGCTGTCCACGGGCGGGCCGGTGAAGCGGTGCCATGCGGGAGGCAATTGTCCCTTGAGCTTGTTCCACCATGGAGGCTCGAAATGAACGGCTTGGTTGGTGCCAAACGTGAGCGCAAGCACCCGCATCACCGTTCCATCTGGCAGGGTGATCTCAGGATATCTTCTCTTCTCCGTGCGGCGGAAGGTCGTGAAAGCGATGGCGGCCGTCGTGACCACCACGGCCGCCGCCGCAATCCACAACGTTCGATGCGACATCACGACAGGAACCTCGAGGTCTGCTACATCGATCGCGCGATGGGTGTCCACGGGAAAGATGACGGTCGGGAGCCGCGTCCGTGGAATGAGGCCCCCCGGGGCGTGCATGCGACCCACGCCGGGCGAAGGCTGCCAACCCCGGGTTCGGATGGGGTCTTCCTTGACGGCCGGCGACTGCCCGGGTTGGTCGCCATGACGCCGGGGAGACGAAGGTTCGCGGCCATCCCCCGGTGAGGGCTTGGTCCCGAGGAACTCCTTGCCCGTGGATAGGAGCGTCCCCAATCCTCGCGTAAGGAGGAGGGAGGCTCGCGATCCCCAAGCGGGCAAGTTGCGGCAGGCTGCGTGCCAACACGCCGTCGTAGCGGATGGGCGACCGCGGCATGCGCGCGGGTGGCCACATCCCAAGTG